>DATAWG010000064.1 GCA_036267355.1 Pirellulales bacterium
CATCCTGTTCCGCCGTCAAGTTCAACCCGTCGTCCTTCAACTCACGCATCACACACCTCAACACGGCTTCAAGTTCGCCCCCCTTTTGCGACGCCACCTCTATCAGAGCAGATTTTCCACCCACTTTCGAGATGCCCACACTGCCGGTCGCGGTCGCAGCTTTTTTCGTTTTCTTTCCCGGCCGTTCATGCTAGGATGCGCTTCGTCGGGGGACATCGGGAGAGGAAATTATGTTCGCCAGAGTCATTCGGACCGGAAGTGTCCGCGCCGCAGCCGGATCGGCCATTGACCGGCGTGGATTCACGCTCGTCGAATTGCTGGTCGTGATCACGATCATCGGGATTTTGGTGTCGCTCTTGTTGCCGGCGGTAAACGCGGCCCGCGAGGCGGCCCACAAGGCGCAATGCGCCAATAACTGCAAGCAATTGGGTCTGGCCTGCACTCAATATCAGGCGGCCTTCAAGGTCTTCCCGCCCAGTTCGGTGTGGCGAACCGGCGGCAGCACCACGCCGCCCGCGCTCAGCACCTCGGCGATCGAAAGCCAGTCGGGCAACTCGGAAACGCGCTACGAAAACTGGATCATTTTGATCTTGCCCCAACTCGACCAACTCAATCTGCGGCGTTTGTTCGTTCAAGACCAATACAACAACATCACGCAGCCAATCGGCAGCAGCGCGACGAGCACCGGAGCCGGCGGCGCTGCCCAGAACACCGCACAGGCCAGGGCGACATCGCTCGCGGCGCTGCTCTGCCCTTCGGATTCGTTCAATCGTACGCCCTTCGACGGCACCACCGATCCGTCGAAGACCGTTTCAGGAATGAACGCGGCGGGCCAGCCCTGGGCTCGCGGCAATTACGCCGCCAACGCCGCCCCCGAAGGCTTCATGACCTACACGTCGCAAACCGTTCCGGCCGCGAATCCGACCTACTGGGGCTGCCGCTGGGTCCGCGGAATCATGGGCGCGAATACATCGAGCCGCATCGACGACATTCGCGACGGCACGAGCAGCACGATTCTGCTCGCCGAAATTCGAGCCGGAGTGACCTCGTTCGATCCGCGCGGCTGCTGGGCGATGAGCGGCAGTTCCAGCGCGCTTTGGGCCGAGGGCTGCGTCGGCACCGATGATGGTCCGAATTCCACCGCCAGCGGCGGCGATGCGATCCCGAACTGCTCCGCGGTGCAATCGGCCGTCGGTAGCGCGACGCAACTGATCAAGATCGGCATGTCGTGTTCGCAAAGCAGTTATGGCCTCGATCAGCAAACTGCCCGCAGCCTGCACAACGGCGGCGTGAATGTCTGCTTCGCCGACGGAAGCGTACACTTCATTACCGATTCGATCGAAGTCGGCTCGCCCAGCCAAGGATCGACGATCGCCGCGCTGGCAAACACTCCGACCGGCACTCAGCCGACGCTCGGCGTGTGGGACAAGCTTCTGTTGTCGAACGACAACTTGCCAATCCCCGGCAACTCTTATTAGGCTTTCGCTCAAACACTAGCCCGAAGCGTTAGCGAGGATGCGCTTCATTTCGGGTTCCGTTCTAGTCCGATTTTGCATCCGGCTTTGCCGCCACGTAGCGAAAGGATGCCGCCGTTGCGGGGCTTCCTCGCTAACGCTTCGGGCTAGTGTGCCCATCGGCGATTAAGACGGAGGCTCAGCGCCCAAGCGGCCCCTTCGTCATTCGGGTTTTGTCATTCCCGCGCCGTACTTGCGTTGCGCTCCAGCGCAGGTTAGCATTCTCGAAACGTTTTCCAGCCTCGTTTTCGAGGTCCGGTCCAGGTTCGATCGCTTGCGATGGCCAACACGCCGTTTCTTGAAATGTATGTGTTTCTGCTGGCCGGCTTTCTCGGCTATCAGATCATCACGCGCGTGCCGGCGCTGTTGCACACGCCGCTGATGTCGGCCACCAACGCGATCTCGGGCATTTCGCTCGTCGGTTCGCTCGTAGCCGCCGGCGCTGGCCGGGGGGCCGTCAGCACGACGCTCGGCGTGCTGGCCGTCACCGCGGCGACGATCAACGTCGTCGGCGGCTTCATGATCACCGACCGGATGCTCAAGATGTTTAAGCGCCAAAACAAGAAATGACCACCGATGATGACGAATGACGAAGCCCGAATGACGAATGACGACTCGCGGCACCGATGGCAGTCCTTTTTTGCATACGTCATTCGTCATTAGTCATTCTTTAGAAATTCGTCATTAGACCTGCGTCATTTTTTTCCTCCCGCCACCCTCATCCTCACGCTTGCCTCAATGGACGCCCGCGACATTTTCATCCAGATCTCCTATCTGGTTGCCTCGGTGCTGTTCATTCTCGGGCTCAAGGGGATGACGGCGCCGGATAAGGCCCGCGGCGGCATGGGGCTCGCCGCGTTGGGAATGCTTGTGGCCGTGATTGGCACGCTGCTCAACGCCCAGATCATCGGCTTTACCTGGATCATCGTCGGTCTCGTGGCCGGCAGCGCGATTGGGGCCGCGATTTCGATCTGGATGCCGATGACGGCCGTCCCGCAGCGCACGGCCATCTCGCATGCTTTCGGCGCCCTGGCCGCCACGCTGGTGGGCATCGAGCACTACCACTACCATCTCGCGCAGCTTCAGGAGGGCCTATCACATGTCGAGATGGCCGCGCTGGGATTCGAAGTGATGTTCGGCTCGCTGACGATCACCGGCAGCTTCATGGCCTTCGGCAAATTGCAAGGTTTTATTCCCAGCGCGCCGATGACCTACAAATTTCAAAATCAGTCGAATATCGGGCTGTTTTGCGTTGCCGTGCTGCTATTTATTACGCTCGTGGTGGTGCCCTCCACGGCGGCAATTCACCCGGTGCTGTTTTATCTGATGGTGGTGGTGGGGATTGTTGTCGGCGTGCTGATCGTGTTGCCGATCGGCGGGGCCGACATGCCGGTGGTGATTTCGCTGTTGAATTCGTATGCCGGCTTGGCATCATCGGCCACGGGCTTTGCCCTGCAAAACAATGTTCTGATCATCGCCGGGGCCCTCGACGGCGCGAGCGGGTTCATCCTTTCGATCCTGATGAGCCGGGCCATGAACCGTTCATTCGGCAACGTGCTCTTCGGTGCATTCGGCGGAGCGGCGGCCGGCGGACCGGCGGCCGCCCAATCGAGCGAAGGAAGAACCGTCCGCAGCATTACGGTCGACGACGCGGCGATTCAATTGGCCTACGCGCGGCATGTGATCGTCATTCCGGGCTACGGCATGGCCGTGGCGCATGCGCAGCACGAGGTGCGCGAGTTGGCCGAGCAGATCGAGGAGCGCGGGGGCGAGGTGAAGTTCGCGATCCATCCGGTGGCGGGCCGAATGCCGGGCCACATGAACGTGCTCTTGGCCGAGGCCGACGTGCCCTACGACAAGCTGTGCGAAATGGACGATATCAACGGCGAATTCCCCCGGGCCGACGTGGCGCTGGTGATCGGGGCCAACGACGTGGTGAACCCCGCCGCCCGCACCGATCCTTCGAGCCCGATCCACGGCATGCCGATTCTGAATGCCGATCAAGCACAAAGCATCATCGTGCTGAAGCGGAGCATGAATCCCGGCTTCGCCGGCATCGAAAACGCGCTCTTCTACAATCCCAAATGCGCGCTGCTCTTCGGCGACGCAAAAAGCTCGCTGGCGAAACTCGTCGCCGCCGTAAAAGCGGCGTGACTAGAAGGGGCTCGGGCAGAGAACAGTTTGGAGTGCACGCTTTGGCGTGTTGCTTGCCGCGGGGCCAGCCCCGTTCAACGGGGCTGGCGGTGGGCCGACCGCAGATGCGTCGCCACGTCATCGGCGGTTGCATTCACACATGCCGTTTGACCACCCGCCTATCGCCGTAAAAATTCCGGCCAGATGGCGTCGCTCACCAACAGGCCCTCGCGCGTTAGTCGCAGTGTTTTGCCGTCGTCTTCAAGCATGCCGAGATCGATGTAGCGGCGCAAGGCCGGGCCGACGAGGGCGTCGACGGTGAAGCCGCTGCGTTCGGCGAACCAGCGGCGATCGACCCCCGCAATGCGGCGCAGGGCGAAGACCAGCAATTCGCGGGCTCGGTCTTCCGGCGGCAACTGTTCTCGCTCGGCGATCGGGGATTGGCCGGCCCGGATGCGCTTGATATACGTGGTCGTGCTGCGATGGTTCGTCTCGCGGATGCCGGCGATATAGCGCGTCGCGCCGGGGCCGGCGGCGGCGTAGGGCTCGCCAGACCAATAGGCTTCGTTGTGCCGGCAACGGCGGCCCGGGCCGGCAAAGTTCGACACTTCGTAGTGCTCCAGCCCGGCGGCCGTCAGGAGATCGATGCCTTCGAGGTACATCGATCGCTCGAGGTCTTCCTCGGCGCGGAAGAGTTGGCCGTGCGAAAGGCGGTTCCAAAACGTGGTGCCGCGTTCGAATGTGAGCCCATAGGTGGAAACATGATCGGGCGCGAGGGCCAATGCCGCATCGAGATCGGCCCGCCAGTCGGCGAGCGTTTCGCCCGGTACGCCGAAAATCAAATCGAGGGCGAGTTGCATGCCGGACCGGCGAACCAAGCGAGCAGCGCGCTCGATATCGATCGGTGAATGATCGCGTTCGAGCGTGCGAAGCTTTTTCTCTTGGAACGATTGGGCGCCGAGGCTGATGCGCGTAACGCCGTGTTCGGCCAACACGGCAATCAATTCCGCAGTGACGTCGGCCGGGTTGGCTTCGACACTGAATTCATGGCCCGGCGCGGGCGGATACCAGTGGAGCACGAGTGCCAAGAGCCGCGCGAGCTGCGCGGGCGGAAGCTGCGTCGGCGTGCCGCCGCCGAAGAAGAGCGTGTCGACCGCTTGCGGCTTGCACGGTTTGCCGAGCCCCGTCAATTCGCATTCGATGGCCGAAAGATAGGGGTCCGCCAGATCGAGCCGGCCGGCGACGAGCGTGAAATTGCAATATCCGCAGCGATGAGCGCAGAAGGGGACGTGGATATAGACGGCGCGCGGCGGGGCGGATAAAGCAGGCCGCGGCGCGAGGGGGTCAGGCACATTTTTCGGCGGTACGAACATCGGCAGGTTCCGGCCGCGGTGGGCCGAAAAATGAGCCAGACCCCAATGAACAAACCCCGATGGCCAGGCCCCAGTGGCGCTTACAGCCACACGTGCAGGCGGCCGCCGAGGAGGCCGGGAAACGCTCGCTCGACGAGGCGGTGGATGCGGCTGTCGACATACCGTGTGCTGAAGTGCGATAGGATGATCACTTCATTCTTGAACCGATCGCGGCGCTCGACCAGGTCGTCCAAATGCGTATGTCCGAATTTGTGGATGCGATCCTTGCGGTGCGACGGAGCGACAAACGTCAGCTCGGTAATCAGCACCCGGGCTTCGTACATCGCCGGGCATTCATCGAGCCCCTCCGGCGCGCTATCGCCGAGAAAGGCCAGGATCGGCACGCGAATCTCCTCGGTCACTTCGGTGCCGCCCAATCGCAAATCGCGGATCCGATCGCCGGGCAGATCGTGAAATTCGGGCTTCAGCTTCCGGCGGCGGTCCCACACCACATAGCCCAGCGAGGGAATCGTGTGCCGCGTCGCGGAGACGGTGACGACATGCTCGCGCGACAATTCAATCACGTCGCCCGGCCGGGTGGCAATCAAGCGGCAAGGCATTCGGCCTCGATCGAGCCGTGTAAACAATTTTAGCAACCGTTCGACGGTTTCCACCGCTGCCTCGGGCAGGTAGATCGTCGGCGGTTCCATTTTCATCATACGCCGCCGGGCAACATAGACCGGCAAGGCCGCGATGTGGTCGAGATGCGTGTGGCTGACGAACCACACCGCGGTGCTCATGAACGACCAGGGTTGAGCGCCGAAGTCGAAGCCGATTTTCAACTCGGGAATTCGCCAATAGGTTTGCACCGCCGCCCGAGAGTAGCCCTCGATCGTCAGACCCTTGTATTCGAGCGTGCGCAGCGGCGAATTGTCGACCATGGGGAAGTGTGTCTGTCGGTGCTTCGTGAAGGGGTGAACCGTGGGTGCGCGTCGGCCGGTCCGCGGTCCTGAAGTCTATAATTCAGGCGCTTCGTCCGAAAGGGCCGCGTATCGCAGCAGGCACACTCCGTGGGCCGTCCGCCGCGCAATGCGGGCAGCGGATCCGGGAGCGGCAACGGCACGCCGGGCGACGTAGCGCACAAAGCAGCGCAGACGGCAAGCGGAGCATGCCTGCTACGGAGCGTTCTGCCGTCTCGCATTGCTTGCCGTGCGGCCGATGCTAAAATTTCGGCCGGCGTTTGAGGCGTCGAACGATTCACGCCCGCCAAGCCAAGGGTAAACTTATGCCGTGGCTGTGGACAGATAAGCCGTTCGTTCTGTTCGGCCCGGCACATCTCGCGGCCATCGGCCTGTCGGCGGCCGCGGGAATTCTTTTGGCCCTTGCCGCGCGCGCGCTCCGCGGCCGCACCGTTCGCGGGCAGCCGGCTCAGCAACTGCTCAGCCGATCGCTCGCCGTGATCATGCTCATCGTGGTCGGGGCGGCGCAAGCGATCATGCTGCTGCCGGAGCATTTTGTCGTCGGCCGATCGTTGCCGCTGCAGATTTGCGACTTGGCTTGGATGGTGGCCATCTACGCGCTATGGACCAATCGCCGCCTGGCCTTCGCGGTCGTCTACTATTGGGGCCTGACGGCCACGGTGCTGGCAATGCTTACGCCCGATTTGAAACAGGGTTTTCCGCATTTTTATTTCTTGCTGTTCTACCTCGGGCATGGCTCGGTCGTGGCCGCGGCAATTTATCTCTGCTGGGGAGTCGGCCTGCGGCCCGATTGGCGGTTGTATCGCTTCACGGCGCTCGTGACGATCGTTTACGCGGTGTGCATTTATTTCGTGAACGACTTGCTCGGCACCGACTATTTTTGCGTGAACCGCAAGCCGGCCCCCGGGACGATGCTCGATTATTTTGGTCCGTATCCCATGTATATCCTCGTCAGCGCGCTGATCGCGCTATCGGCCTGGGCCGCGCTCACCTGGCCGTGGCAATTGCTCGCCGCCCGCCGCGGCAAGATTCGTCGCTCCGTCGCGGGGGAACGACCGTAGTCGCGTTCCGTGCTGCTTTCGTCTTCCCCCCCAGCCCAGCACAGCGTGATCGCGGCGGATTTGTTACTGCCGACTTGAGTCAAAACTCAAAAAGTTTCGGTCCGGCAATTCGCCCGATGCTCGGTCGGCTTGTTCGGGCCGCCACATTGGACTATCTTGAGACTGGCAGCGGGCGTACGAGGGAGCGATCGACGACGGTAAGGGAGATGCTGCCACCGGTCCGGCCCTTGTGCTTACGATCATAGGGCACGAAACTGTCGACCCACCTTCAGTTCTTCGAACATGCTCTCGCCGCGGCCTGGCCACCGAGCCATTGGCAAGACATGCGGGTTCTTGTCGCCGTATCTGGCGGTGCCGATAGCGTCGCGCTATTGCGGGCCGTCGTGGCCTTGAAAACCGCGGGCGGCGGCCGGCTTGCCGTCGCTCATTTCAACCACCGACTGCGGGCCGACGCGGGCCAGGATGCCCAATTTGTCGCTGATCTCGCGCTGCGGTTGCATCTCGAATGCGAGATTGGCGAGGCCGACACGGCCGCCGCTGCCCGAGCCACCGGCGATGGCCTCGAAGCCGCGGCGCGGAGCGAGCGGTACCGTTTCCTGCAAGCCGCGGCCGAGCGAATCGGCGCGCGCTACGTCGTTACGGCCCACACGGCCGACGATCAGGTCGAGACGATCTTGCACCGGATCCTTCGCGGCACCGGCATCGGCGGCTTGGCGGGAATGCGGCGCAGCAGGCGGTTGAGCGATGCGGTCAGCTTGATTCGCCCGCTGCTCGGGCTCGGCCGGGTGGACGTGTTGGCGTATCTCGCGGAGCTCGGTCAGCCCTATCGCGACGACCCGAGCAATGCGAGCCATGCGCATACGCGAAACCGAATTCGGCATTCACTGCTGCCGCTTCTTGCGGCAGATTACAACCGGGACGTGCGATCAGCCCTGTTGCGCCTCGGCGCCGCGGCCGGCGACGCGCAGCGGATCATCGACCGCCTCGTCGGCCAATTGCTCGAAAGTGCCGTTTCGTTTGCGGGTCGCTGCCGGGCAAGCGTCGATTGCGATCGGCTGGCAGGCGAAGATCGGCATCTGGTGCGAGAGCTGTTCGTCGCCATCTGGCGGCGTCAAGGTTGGCCGCAGCAGGCGATGACTTTCGCACATTGGGACCGATTGGCCGACGTGGCATTGGCGGCGCCGCTTCCGCCCAGTCCGATTCGCCACGGACACAACCTGCCGGGGGCGGTGGTGGCGGAACGGGCGGGCGCGATGATTTCGCTTACTTCGCTGGAATAGGCGAGGCCACCGCAGCCGGGTCACATGTCGGCGGGCCCGGGTATTCCGCCGGTGAATTCCGCATCTTTTGCCGCGTGGCCCGAAAGCACTTTGGCGTCGTAGCCTCCCTTGCTGCGGAAATAGGCGAGCAGAATCAGATAGCAAATCAACATGATGGCGGGGAAGATCGCGACGGTGGCCAAGGCGCTCTTTTTCGCCTGGTCCGTAATGCTCGTCACGACGGCCTTTTGCTTCACGGGCAGGGCCGCCAATTTCGTTTCATCGACGGCTTTGTATTCGCCGAAGACGCTCGTTTTCGGCAAGCCTTGGACTTCGGCAAAAATCGTCGGGTCATTGGCCTTCAATTCCCGATAGACTTGCTTATCTTGGATATTTCCCAGTAGTACGGCGCCGATCACTCCGACGCCCAACATGCCCACGGCGCCGGTGACGTTGAGCGTCAGCGCGCCTCCCTCCGGATATTGCTCCGCCACGACGCCGAGCATCGTCGGCCAGAAGAACGACTTGCCAAAACCATACAGCGTGGCGGCCGCAAAAATAAACCAACCCACCGAATACGAGAGCGCGATCAAGCCGCAACATGCGATGGCCGCCGAACAGGCGAGCAATCCCAGCGGCGATATCCGATGCACGATGGATCCGGCGAACAACCGCAGCATCATCATGATGAACGACGTGTAGACCAACACCCAACCCGCCTGATAGCCAATCTTGCTCATCACCGGCGTCATCAGATCGGTGATCCAACTGTCGGTTCCGAGCTCGGTGGTGGCCAGTGGAAGCATGATGAGCAGCAGGAAGATGAACATCGGTCGGCCCCACGTGCGCACGTAGGCCCCGAACGCCAAAACGAGCACCGCTCCTACGGCGATTTCAAGCCACAACGGCGAGTCGAACACGTTTCCCACTTGGCGCACGATCAAGGCGACGACGAGCAGCGCGCCCAGAACCCCCACCTCTTGCAGCATCGCCCGGTAAGAAACGCCCGCAGTCACGCGTTCGTTCTGGGGGAATCGTCGGCCGAGCATCATCAAGCCATAGGCGATGGTGGGCAGGAAGATCAAAGCCACTTTCCATTGCCAACTGATGGCTTCCATGAAGTGGCTGCCGACGACGCCGGTGGTGGCCATCGAGATGGTGAGGATTCCGCCGAGCACCAGCCCGCCGGCCCAGCCCGCGTGAAGCACGTTCAGCCACTTCGCCTTTTGCTTCGAAAACATCGTGGCCACGACCGGGTTCACCACCGCTTCCACGGTGCCATTGCCCAGCGCGACAATCAGGTTGCCGACGTACAACATCCAGTAGCCGCGGCTATGGCCGAGGGCAACTGCGGCGGCGTCGGAACCGGCCGGCGCCAGCACCAGCGGAGCGCAGATCGTCACGATCGCGGAAACGATGTGGCAAAAAAACGCGAACACCATCGCGCGGCCATACCCGATCCGATCAACCACCAGGCTGAACAGGACGATGCTGATCGCAAAGGGCCACAAGCCGACCCCGAGGATTTCTCCGACTTGGGTTTTGTCGAGACCAAATTGCAGGGCCAAGTCGTTCATAATCATTGCGCGGATGATGAACCCGAAGGCGGTCGTGATCATCGCCATGAAGCAGGCCCAAAAGAGCCTGCGATCGGCGGTCGGCGCCGTGCCTGTCGATGCTGGCGCGCGGTACGGATTCATCTGGTCACTCATCGAATCGTGCTCCACCTAAGGCCGAAGAAAGCAGAAAGGCCGGAGATCGGCCGCCGAGAAACCCCGCAAACTGCTTGAGTATAGCCAAGGGAAATCGAATGTAAACCGAGGTGATATGCCGGATTTAGGTAAATTTCGGTCGGCGATCCGGCGCAAAGCGCAAGATCGGCCGTCCTCGCCCCGCTTCGCCAAAATGCCAGCTATTTGGCTCGCACTGGAGCCCGAAGCGCTAGCAAGGGAGTTACGGCTTTGTCGTCTGAACGCGACCCCAAAAATTGAATCCCACATTCGCTTGCTAGCGCTGCGGGCTCGGGACCGACAGTCAACCCGCCAACCCGCCTTGACCGGCATCGGCCCAACGGCATACCATACCCCCCTATTTTCGCCGCAATACGCCCGCGGTTCGCCGCTTCCGCGGCGCAAACGCCGCACTGGAATTGCGGTCTAAGAGAGCAGCAAGGAAGCCCTCCCATCTTCAATCGCTTGGTCGACACGTGCTGGTTTGTTTTCAAGTGGGGCGCGCTGGCCGCGCTGATGGCCGCCGTCGGGCTCGGATTCTATTTCTACAGCCGCGTCAACGATCAGATCCGCCAGCATGTGCTCGTGCTGTGGCAGAAGCATTACAAGAATCTTCAGGTCAGCATTCGCTCGGCCCAGTTGGTCGACGGCGAGGGGATCGAAATTCGCGGCCTGACGCTATTGGATCCGCATGCGGCCGGCCCCCAAGGCGAATTGGCCTATTTCGACGAACTGGTTGTTTACTGCCAAACGAGCCTTAGCGAATTGATCAAGGGCGATCCGGAAATCACGCGCGTGCTCGTGCGGCGGCCGACGATCCATGCCACGCATCGACCGGATGGTTCTTGGAGCGTCGAGCGGATGTTGCCGCTGCCAAAGTTTTCCGATATTCCGCACGTAACCACGGTCGAGAATGGCACGATCGAACTGTTCGATCCGCTCAACAATCCGCCGAGCACGCTGACGCTCCGCGACATCAACGTCGAATTCAAGCCGATCCCCGATTCTGGTCCGGCGGCCCATTGGGCCACCGACGTGCGCGGGTATTCCGATGGCGATCATTTTCAGCGGGTGGAATTTTCCGGCCGGCTGGAGGCCGACTCCAAAGGCGCGGATTTAGCCGGCGTGCTCACCGGTCTCGATATGTCGCCGCAGTTGCGCGATTCGCTGCCGGCCCGTATCGGGCAAAAGTTGGCCCCACTGGCCCCGCTGCGCGGCCAGGTGCGTGTCGGCTTTCATGTCCACGACGACCCGTCCGCCGCGGTGCGATTCGCGTTTCAAGTCAACGGACAACTCACCGGCGGGCGGTTCGACGATCCGCGGCTTCCCTACCCGCTCAGCGATTTGAAAGCCGATTTCCATGCCGACAACGCCGGCGCCACCGTCGACAAGCTCACGGCCCGGGCCGGCTCCGCCACGTTGCAGCTCGCGGCTCGCATGCACGGCTGCCAGCCTGGTTCGCCGATTTCGATCGTAGCCAAAGCGGAGCATCTTGAGATCGGCCGCCATTGGGACTCGGTCATTCCCGAACCGCTGCTCACCGAGTGGGAGCGATTCAAGCCGGCCGGCGAAATCAGCGCCGATCTGAAATTGGATTTCGACGGGCAGCATTGGCGGCCCGAGGTGACCGTGCATTGTCTCGATGTGGCAATTACCTATTTCAAATTCCCGTACCGCTTGGATCGCACCAGCGGAACGCTCGAACTAAAAAACGATCTCCTGACCGCCGATCTGACGGCCTATGCCGCCAGCCAGCCGCTCACGATCGTCGGCCGATTTCAACATCCGGGCCCGAAATTCACCGGCCGCGTGGATATCTCCGGCGAGAATCTCCCCTTCGATCAGAATCTCATCGCCGCGCTGCCGCAGAAGGGCGGCGACGTGGTGCGGTCGCTGAATCCCAGCGGAACGTTCAATTTCTTTCTACGGCTGGATCGCACCGTCGCGGATCGGCCGCCGGCGGAAGAATTGGTCGTCACGCCAAACCAGGCGGCCGTGAAATACGATCGTTTTCCCTATCCGATTCAAAACATCCGCGGCGAATTGGTGATGACCGACGGCCACTGGACTTTTCGCAACCTTGAAGGGAGCAATGGCCCAGGCCGCATCCGTCTCGAAGGCTACATGAATCCGACGCTCAATGGAGAAGAAAAAGGCATCGAACTCGGCCTGAACATCACGGGCGTCAATATTCCCTTGCAAGACGAATTGCGCGATTGCCTGTCCGCCCAGTCGGCCTCGCTGTGGAAGCAATTGCAGCCGCGGGGAGCCATCGATCTCGTGACCGACGTGCGCTACGTGTCGGCCGCCAAGACGACCGACATCCACGTTCGGGCCGAACCCGTCGGCGACACCTGTTCGCTCCTGCCCGCGGCATTTCCCTATCGCTTGGAAAAAGTGCGCGGCGAATTCGTCTATCGCAAGGGACATATCGACCTGGGCAATATCCGAGCCATTCACGACCGGACGCCGTTTTCCGCCAACGGCTCGTGCGATTTCGACGACGATGGCAACTGGCATCTCAATCTCGACCGCGTGGCGGTCGACCGTTTGCGGGCCGATCGCGATCTGGTGGCGGCGCTTCCGGCGCGGATCAAGAAGACGATCGTCGATTTAAGTCCAAGCGGCACCGTGAACCTCTCCGGATCGGTGGATATTTTCGGCACGCCGAATGTCGACGCGCCGCTGCGCAAAGTGTGGAACCTGTCGCTTGATGTCAATCAGGTCGGATTGCAAGTAGGCCCGCGATTGGAAAACATCAACGGCACGATCCGGTTGGGCGGCGAATCGCCCACGAAAGAGGGACAGGAATTCGGTTGCCGTGGCTCGCTGGCCCTCGATTCGCTGACGTTCAAAGACATCCAGCTAACGCACGTGCAGGGGCCGATCTGGCTCGACAACAAACGATTCTTGTTCGGCACGCCCGCCGGAGCGCCGCCGCAGCCGGGCCAAGCGCCGCCGCGAAATCGTGTCACCGGCCAATTGTTCGGCGGCCGCTTGGAAACCGACGGCTCGATCGAGCAAGGCGACCCGGCGCATGGCAACGTGCCGACGTATTCGCTCGTGCTCGCCCTGGGGCGCGACGATCGCGACGGCATCGATCGCACCGCCGATCTCAAGCAAATCGCGCTCGCGTTCGGGGCCGGCAAAGGCCGTCTCGACGGACGCCTTCAGGCCGGCGCCCAACTCGCCAATTGGTATCGCGCGGCGAACGGGCAAACCGTTGTCACCGGCCCGGGCATTCACGGGCTGCGGGGCAACGGCTATGTGCGATTGGCGCACGCGGATATCTATGAGCTGCCGTTCATGGTGGCCTTGCTGAAGGTGCTCAGCATCAAGCCACCCGCGTCGGCCGGAGCAGCCAACACGAACAATGCGCGCATGACCTCGGCGTTCACGAATTCGAACATCGATTATCGCATCGAAGGAGACCATGTTTATCTCGACAAGATCGCGCTGATCGGCGATGCGATCAGTCTCGATGGCGCCGGCGAAATGGGTTTCGACACCGCCATCAAGCTCACGTTCCGGGCGCTCGTCGGACGCAGCGATTGGCAATTGCCCGTGGTGAAGAGCGTTCTCGGCGCCGCCAGCGGACAGCTCATGCAAATCCACGTCGACGGCACGCTTGGCGACCCGCAGATGAAGCGCGAAATACTTCCCGGCGTAAATAAAGCCCTGCAAGAGGTGCAAAGCGGAGTGCAATCCATCGACCGCCCCGTCACCCGATGACCGGCAACATGAGCTACACTTAAGCGGGAGGCGCAACCACCCTCCCCAAGCCCAGGGAAGGCCCGCGGCGCGTCCGCCACTTGCACATCGCTCTCCCGGCCTTCCCTGGGTGCCCCCGAAACCAATCCGCCAGCGACCCATGAGTTTGCGGAGATGCCGACATGAGCATCGGACCAGCGGGTTTCTATAGCATCATCGCCGCCACCTCTCCGCAAACTAGCGCATTGGCCGCGCCGCTGGCCCAGTCGCAAGCCAGCGACATCGATCGTACAGCCCAGGAAGTCGCCCAGCAGGCACGCGAGACCGACGTCCGCACAAAGGCTGAAAATGCCGCCGGAGTCGGCCAAGCCGACGCCGAAGAACACGAATCGAACGAGCGCGATGCCGATGGCCGCCGCCTGTGGGAAAAGCCCCCGGGCTCCGGCGACAACGCCGACGCCGAGGAAAGCATGGATCCGGCAGCCGCCGACGCGTCTGCCTCCCATCCTTCGCATGTCAACCGCGACGCGTCCGGTGAAAGCGGAAACCAACTCGACTTAATGGGTTGAAAGCTTGTGAAAGATTGGCGACGGGCTCCGAGTTCGGTCGACAGGGCCCGAAAAAAACGGATTCCGCGAGGTGCCCGTCCCCATTCTTTCACTCAAACGGCCGATTTTTTCCGCAAATTGCTCTGGACCCGCCCGGCGCTCGCCGCTACCTTGCCCACCCCGGTTAATATGCCGGGATGATCTACTTTCTCGATTTCTCGGCACGATGCCGGATCTCCGAGTGCCGCCGTACTGTTCAAGGAGGAACAGGCAATGGGCAATGATCTTCGAAAGCGACAACTCCGTTCAGGTTTGCCGAAAGCGCGCCGGCAATGGCTACCGCGGGCGGTTCTGTTTGGAGCGATTGCCCTGCCGCTCGGCATGCTCGTGCTGTCGCGCTTGCAAGCCGACGACCGCACGAACTCCGCAGTGCCCTCAACGCCGGGCGCTGTTTCACCGGCGCCATCCGGTCTGACGCCATTGCCGCCCGTGCAGCGCGCACAGGTCCCGACTGCGCCGCCCACGGCCGCATCGACGATCGCCAGCGACGACGATGTTCCGCCACAACTCGGGGGGGCGTCCACGACGGCGGCAACCGCGCCATCTGCGACATCGACCGCGACAAAGGCGCCTCCATTTCCGCAGCCCGACCTTGGCGCCGCCACGTCGGCCGCTTCGGGAGCCGCGCCGCTGTCGACCGGCGCCCCGCCGATTACGCTTCCGCCGCCGATTCAATTGTCGTCGCCCGACGCGCTTCCCGGACCGGCAGAGCAATCGGCCGATTCGCGCGGATCGTTGCATATCGATGTGATTCCGCTGAACGATTGGGCACCGCTGAGCACCGCGTCGCCGCGCGCCGCGCGGCCGGACTGGCAAACAAAAACGTCAGCCGACACAGATTCAGTAACGCCGGCCAGCGCTGCGATTCCCGACACGACGTCCGCCGGGTCGCCCGTCGCCGCCAGTCAATCGCCCGATGATCTGCCCGGCCTTCCGCCCTTGGAAGTGGAAGCGGCCCGATTCAAACAGATTCAGCCAGGCGTAACCACCGCCGATGAATTGATCCGGCAATTCGGCGAAGGCAAATTGCAGCATCGGAAAGACGGCACGGTCGAGCGCGTTTACCGGCTCGATCAATACCCGCGCGTTGGCGTCTCGCTCGAGCACCATCGGGTGTTGGCGGTCGATGTGCAATTGGAGCAGCCGACCGAGCCGGAAACACTGGCCCGGCGGCTGCATTTCGATCCGGACAGCAGTGTGCCGGTGACGGACGAGGCGGGGCAACTGTTGGGCCAATCTTTTCCCGACCGGGGCACGCTCTTCAGCTACGATCCCGGCACGAAGCTGGTTTCGCAGATGCTGTTGGAGCCGATCGATCCGCAACCATTTTTGACCCGAGCGGCCTATGAAGCCAGTTTGCATCCGGGTTGGGGCTTGCGCGACATCGACTACGCATTGCGGCTCGATCCGAATCATGCCTCGTCGCATGATTTGCGGGCCCAACTGCTGCTGGCGCTCGGCCGGCCGGGCGAAGCGTTGCGAGCCGAAAATCGATCGGTCGCCCTCTCGCCGGGCAATGCCACATACCTGTTGGGCAAAGCTGCCATTCTGGCCCGCCTCGACCATCGCGAGGAGGCTCTGCGGCTCACGCAGAGCGTCGCCGATCGAACTGATACTTCAGAGCTACTGAAGGCCGAGGCTCTTTGCCAGCTCGCGGAACTCACCGCGGGGCCGGCGGGCAGCGACAGGCGAGCCATCGAGCTCTACATGTCGGCGATCATGGCGGCCCAGCCGCTTGCGGCCGACGAGCACGTCGCAATCCGCCGCTTGGCGAAGCATCTGTTGCTCGAAGCGCATTTGGGCGCCGCGAGCGATATCGCTTGGGGCGTATGGCAAAAGAAATCGACCACCGTCGCCCGGTGGATCTCGCAGGCCGATCAATTGGCGCAAGACCTGATCGACCACGAACAGGGTGACCCGCAACTGAAATTGGAGGTGGCTCGACGAGCTGTCGCGGCTTCCGCCGGAACCGACGGGAAATGGGACGCCAGCGCCTGGTTGCAGCAATCGCTCGACACGGGCCGAAAACTGATCGCCGACGCCGACGATCCGCTCCGCAAGCAACAATTGCAATGGGAACTCGGAGCGGCGCTCCTCGATGCCCTGGAAGTGCAACGCACGGCCGGATTGAATGCGCAATCGCTGGCCCACGCCATGGCCGTGCTGCGATATCTCCAATCGGGAATTCAATATCGCCAGCGAACCGCGGAGACCACGTATATCCTCGGCCGCGCGTATTTTCAGATCGGCGTGATCCATGCGGTCGTCGAGCGCGATCACACGACCGCCGTGCTTTGGTTCGACCGGGCCGTGCCGTTTTTGGATCGGCCATTGCCCCCGTCGGCCGCGTCCCGAATCGGTCGTAACGGTCAGCTATTGGTCAGCATGGGAATCTCGTATTGGCAAACCGGCCATCGCGAAGAGGCATTGCGGCTGACGCAGCACGGCACCGATCTGGTGGCCAAGGCGGTCGCCATGAAGCTGCTCGACGACGGCGCGTTGGCGGTTCCCTACAGCAATCTGGCGGCCATGCACCGCCAAATGGGCCATCAGGAACAAGCCCGCTCGTATTCCGAAATGGCAGCGCGGCACGACACGCTGCATCGCTAAACGCCCCGACCGTCAGGCTACCTCGCTTACGCTTCGGGCTAGTGTTTGGGGCAATCGCCGAAAAATGCGGTTCGCGGCCCCAATTTCGCCGTCACTTGCCGAGCACGAACGATGCGCTGACGCCGATCGTCAATCGCACTTCGGCCGGATTGAGTCCGATGGCTTCGTCGTTGTTTTCGAATTGCTGCTCGACCGAGTCGTCGTCCTGCATGCCGTTGTAGTTATACATTTGTCGCTGCAAGCCGAGCGCCATCATCTGATCGTTGCCCTGAACGCTCTTTAGCTCGCCGAGCGAGCTTCCGGCCGCCGCAGCCAGCCGTTGCGCATGGTCTTTGGCGATTGCGAACGCCTTGGCCGCTGCCTTGGTGTAGTCCTGTTTGGATACTTTCGCCACGAAAATGAAGGCCGGTTCACCAGGCTTCGGACCATTGTTGTTGTAATTTTGCATTTCTTGGGCTGCCTCTTCTTGCAACTCTTCTTCCTCGGGCGAGAGCTCTTCCTTCGGCATCGACTTGACCAGGGCCGATTTGATCTTGTCGCTTAGCGATTGGCTGGCAACGAGCAGGTCCTCGCCGTCGCTCCCCTTGAGCGGCCATTCGGCGGTCAACGTCGTCGCCACATTGATCTGTGCCGGTTCGTTTTTCTTGGCGGGCCGGCCTCCGTTGCGAGCCCGCTGGCGAAGCATGTCCATGATCTGTTTGCGTTGCGGATTTTCGGCGGCGATGTGCGGAGCGCCGGCCACGAGCGTCGCCGGCGCGGCGCCCAGGTCGGAACAAACCTTTAGCGCCGCCTCTCGCCGGGCCTTCAGCTTTGCCAGCGCGTCGGCAAGGTCTTTGCCGCTCGCCGTTACATCGAGCCGCATCCGCATCAACTCGGGTTGCCGTTTCACGACCGCGACGCCGGAGCCGCTCACCGTCCCCTGCCCTACGAGATTCACGACTGCCTGCTCGACGCTGTTGGCGGCGCCTTGGGCCAGCGCCGAGTGCGCGCCTCCCGCGAGAAAAATAGCAGCGGCGAACGTCAGCGCCAGCAACAAAGGAAATCGCTTCATGGTTCGGTCCTCTTCGAGTTTCAGATCGGTGTGGGATTGGCAGCGAATCGCTAAAAAAACGGATAAATCGGTAGCCGGTCAATTGTCGCGCTCAGCGGAGGCTATCCATGCCCACCTCGTCGCGAATTTTCTTGCGAAGCTTGAGCACTTCCGCGCCGTGCATCGAACGGATCGTCCAGTAGAATTGGCGGATGGCCGACGATTCGTTGCGCATCGCCGACAGCTTCTTGTAGATTTCTTCGAGCAAGGGAACTTTCGCCGGATCGTCGAGCGCGGAAACAGCCGTCGCGACACGCATTAGCCACTCCGTATCGTCGGCATCGGCCGACCGCCATCGCCGCACGAGCACATCCAGCCCGTCGGGCGAACCCATCAGGGCCAGCAAATAGGCGGCGCCGGCCGACACATCCGGATCGTCGTCTTTCAACAGCGGACGAACGGCGTCGGCCGTCAAATTTTTTGGGGGCTGGGGAGCAAGCTCCTGTTCGCTGCCGCGAAAACTCGCCAAGCTCGATTTGTAGATAAAAATGCCATAGCCAAAATCACTGAGGGCTGCGGGGCCTTGGGCCAAGTATCGCACCGCGATGCGCTTGATGCCTTCGTCAGCCGACTTGAGCCCCTCGATTGCCGCCGGCACGGCAACGTCGGCTGCCCCGGCCAAGAGCAATGCCTTCAGACCTATCTCGCGCAACTCGGCCGACGACTTCGGATCGGCCTCGACGGTCGCCGCGACGGCTGCCGTCTGGGGCGCACCCTGATCGCACAAAATCGCCAGCGCCACCACACGTTCGGCCGCCGACGAACCATGTTCGGCCCGCTGTTTCAGTTCCGCCAGCCGTTGCATCGCCGTCGCAGCGCCGAAGGGCAACGCTTCGTCGAAAGCAGCACTATCCGGGTCGGGGCTTTCCCGCGGATAAAGCGATCGCAAAGCGTAGTAAATGGCGTCAATGTGGCTATCGGCGGTCGAACGCCGCGCTCGATGGCGCGGCGATCCAGCGGCCGATTGCGGGGCATCGTTGTAGAGCGCGAGCTGCTTCCAAAGCAGCGGGGCGGCGCGGCTGTCGGGCCAGATCACCAGTTCTTGAACTATCGTTCGCAAATCGTCGTGGCCGGCGTCGGACGACACCAGTAGGTCGAACCAATCTTGCCGCTGTTCCCACGACAGCCAGGGAAGGATTTCTGCCACGGTTTCGATCGCTTCCGGATCGCCGCGCACCATCTGCTTCAATAGCGGAAGCGTGCGGTCGGCATGCTCGCCGAGAGCCACCAAGGCCGTCGCGGCAGCCAGCCGTTCGCCGGAAGTGCCGTCGAGCATTTTTGTCAGCGGGCCGGGCGCCTCGCGCATCCATGCATTTACGCCGCTGCACTTCCGAAAGCCGGCCAGCCATTCTTGCGATGGATCCGGCGGAACGGCCGGCGCCGTCGGCTTGATTTTGTCTTTCGCAGTTTTCGGGCTGCCGAGCGCGGAGAGCAATTGCGCAAGCACGCTCGGCGCTTCTTGCGGCGGGGCGGCGGCCGCCTCGCCGCCGGATCGCTGAGCGGCACGGTTCGAGCGAGCATTTTCCAACACGCTGCCGGCCGCTTTGAAAAGCAGCCTTGCTGCCGCCGCGCGCACGGTCGGTGATTTGTCGGAAAGGGAATCGATGATTTCGCTCGAAAACGCCTCGGCGTTCGGACCGCGCAGCCCCGACAGGATCGAAGCTCGAATCAAAGCGTCGGGCTGCTTGAAGAACGTCCGCAGCACGTCGATGTCTTTCGGCGATGTGGAATGCCAGCGGCCCAATAGCAAGCTCACCACGTCGGCCATCAATTCGGGATGCTTGTGGGCGGCTTTCACAAGCCGTTCGGCCGGCACGTCGATGCGGTTGTCGATCAACCCATGAAACACGCGGCTGATGACGAAGGGCTCCGGATCGTCCATCAAATCCGATAACGCGGCCGACGCATCCGCCCGCAGCGACGCTTGCAGACTGTCGTCGGTCGACAATCGGCTGAGAGCGTCAACGGCCTCGGCCCGCACTTGCCAATTCGGCGACTTCAACAACCCCATCGCCGCCTTCACGCTCTCCGGCCGCGGCATGCCCTTCAGATATCGCAACGCATGCACCAGCAGATCGGGATCTTTCTCGCGCGCCGCATATGCGGCCACTTTGGCGGCCATATCTGCCGACGGATCTTCGGCGAGCTGCTTGAGCACGGCTGCCCGAACGTTCGGATCCGGATCGTCCAACAGCGCGGCCAATGCCCCGCCGGTTTCGCCGGGACTGACATGTTGCAATCCTCGCAGACTGATCTCGCGCACCAGCGGATCGGGGTCTTTGAAAAGTTCCAACAACAGCGGCTGATCGTCGGGCGTGGCACGCTCGACCAGTTCTTCCGCCGCTTTGTGCCGGATCGTCGGGTCGCTCGAGGCGAGCCGGGCCAATCCACCCGGCCACGTGAGCATCACCAGATCCGAAGCGACAAGCCGGTAGCGCAACGTAAGAAGCCGCTGCTTCGCCCGGTCGCTTGTGGCATCTTTCCAGGCCGCGATTGCCCGAGGCAACAGAGCCGCGCGGAACCGGGCGAGCCGCTCGCAAAGCGCTTCGGCATCGCGCTCGGGAAGATCGGCGAGCCGGCCCATTTCAGCGGCTGCCGCGTCGATTTCCGCTTGCGTCGGCGGCGGCGCGGCGGCCGATTTTCCGGCGGCCCGGACCGTCATTGACCACGCGTCGAGCGCTTTGCGGCGCGATTCCGAAAAGCTTTCCGGGTGCCAAGGATCCAGCCCCGCCAGCGGCGCATGCCATTGGCCGAGCAGTTCGAGCGCCGAGAGCCGCGTTGCCAGATTGCCCTTTTCCAACGCGGCCGACACGCTTGCCACGGCCAGCTTGGGATAAGGCGCGAGCCGCCGCGATGCCGCCTCGCGAACCAACGGATCCGGCTGCTTGAATTCGTCGATCAGCGCGGACACCTCGTTGGGATCGGGCGGCTGTGTTTCGGTCAGGATTGCGGGGGGCGCACTCGCGAAACGCACCAAATTGTCGTCGAGCCAACGGACCAACTCTTCGGCCGAAAGAAAGCCATCATGCGACGCACTGATCGAACCACGGGGCGACATCAGCCGCAGAGCCGGGATCGGCCCAACCGCCAGCGAGCGCACGGCCGCCGGCTCGGCGTCGATGTCGACGTGCACGAGCACCAAACCGCGCGATTTCAGCTTGCCGACCACGAGCGGCTTGTGAAATTCGATGGCCAGTTTTTCGCACCAAGGGCAATCGACCGAACCGGCTACGACCAACAACGTGCGATTATCTCGCTGGGCGGCATGCAGTCCGGCAGTCAAGCCGTCGATCCAAGTCAGCCCAGCATCCGCCGCTGCCGCGTCGGATGAAGATTTTTCAGCCAAAGGGCTTTCAGCCGACGGTTTATCGTGCTTGCTCGATGGCGCTGGCTGCGGCTCGACAGCGATCGCGGCCGCCGCCGAGGCAAGCATCCAAGTCGCAACGAAGAGAATCCGTTTCATCGCCAGCCTCCCAATCCCGGTCCGTTCCCACCGTCTGTGGAGCTTTTCGAACCCCTCACCCTTCCCTCTCCCGCAAGGGGAGAGGGTCTGAGGAGCATTTCGAACCCCCTCACGCTGGCCTCTTCCGCAAGGGGAGAGGGGTCTGAGGAGAAGTTATTTTTCGGCCGAGCCTTAATTGCTGGGCCCCGACCTCTGCTCTCCCCGACCCCTGCCTTCAATGCGTCAGCGCGTACGCCAAAATATTGACATTGATCTGCACGCAGTTGCCCAATTCGTTGCCGCCGCAGCAGCAGCAACCGTGGGCATGGGCGGTGTCGTTCAATCCGTCGGGCGAATAGAGCACACCCAGCCGGCCGCCGATCGAGATCCCTTCCAGCGCATGCGGGCTGCCGCCGTGCGTCGTTTGCAATTCGTGGATGTCGTAAACGGTGTGGAACACCGGATGATCCATTTCGATCGCTTTCAGCGGGCTTTTGGGAAAAAGCTGCGACATTTCCTTGCGAAACGACCGGTCCCACTCTTGCGACGAACAGCCGGCCGATGCCAGTAGAAAGCCGCCGTGCTGGACATACTTCGTGAGATTCTGGCGTTCGCGATCGGTCAGGTCGAAGGCCCCTTCGCCCGTCATGATCACCAGCGGAAAGTTGTAGAGTTCGTCGGATCCGAGTTTGACGGCGTGGAATCGCCGGCTGGTGGAAATGGCCGAATCCTTTTCGGCTTGAATCAAAAAATGATCGGCGAAGCATTGGCTGCTCTTGGTGCCGGCATAAACCAGATTGGCCACCTGCACGACGCTATCCGGTTCGTCGGCTGTTTGCAGCGAATCGGCGGCCGGAGCTGATCTCGCGGCCGGCACTTCAACCGAAGCTGCCGATTTCGCGGCGGCCGCGGGGGGATCGGCCGCCCGCAAAGTTTTTGCTCCAAATAGGCCCGCAGCGCCGGCGAGGGCGACAACGCCGGCGCACGACAATCGCAAAAGTTGCCAATACCAAGTCCTCATCGAGATTTCTCCTGCACGGGTTGGTCGCGGTCGTCGATGATTCGTTGAAAATAGGCGCCCACGCGGATTCGATATCCGGGTGGAACCGGCGCCGCGCCACTGCCGCTGGCCTGGAGCGCCGCTTCCGCGGCGGCGCTGTCGGGCGAGCGATTGGCGTCGATCGAGCCGGTCGCATCACCCGCGACGTTCCGATCGCGGTCTTGCCCGCCCGACATTGTCGGATCCATGCCGGCCATCTGGCCATACAAGCCGACGTTGTCGAGTGTGCTACGGCGGTACGACATCCCGCCGCTGCCGGATGCCCCGCTTCCCTCGCCGGGCGAAAGGCCGGCTTCGCCCAGCAATTGCTCGATCGTGTTGCCCAGCAGGTCGGTCAAGCCCGGCATGAGCGCAAGCGCAGCCTTGGCTTTGACCGACACGGATTGCATCTTGCTCAAGAATTTGTCGAGAATATCGGCCGCTTTCTGTGCTCCCGCGTGGCCGCGGGTGCCGGAGAATTCCGCCAAGCCGGCTTCGGCCTCGGTCATCGCGTCGCTCGCGCCGCTCGAGCGCACCTGGGCGACAAATGCGCCGATCGCGGCGCGCAGTTCGGCAAACTGCTTATCGTCGGGTAATTTGGCGGCGTGCGTTTCGATGTCGTCGAGCAGTTTTGCAAGCGCCTCGCGGATGTCTTTCTGCTGCAATTCCAAATCGCGCATCCGGCCCTTGAGCAGCGGACTGTCTTCGCCGTCGCGTCCTTTGAGAGACGCCAGTCGCTCCGCCAAATCTTTCTGCTGCCGCGCCAATTCGACGAATTTCGCTCCGTCTTCGATCAGCGGATAGAGCAATTCGATATTTTCGATCCGCGCGAGCGCCTCGTGGTCGAAATCGGCTTCCTCGCCGTCGAGCGCGTGCTGCAAGTCGTCGAGCGATTGTTCCAACTCGGCGCCGGTGAGATTCGATTGCGATGCAAGCTGATCGAGATCGGCGGCATGGCGGTGCATCTTGCGCGCGAGCCGCTGAAGGTGCTGGCTCAATGCGTGATCGATATCGTAGGGCAAAAGATGTTTGGCCGCGGCGTCGAGTTGGTCGGCGGCTTCTTGCAGTCGCTGGGCCAGGCTGCGCAGCTGGGCACGCTCCGCGGAAGAGAGTTTCTTGTCGCCCGCGGATTTCGCCTTCTTTCGCAATCCGTCGGCGTCTTTCGCCAGCGATTCCATGCGCCGCCGAGCCTGCCGGTATTTCGACGCCAGCACCTCCAACCCTTCGCGGGCCCGCAGCATCCGCTCGAATTCCTGCTGCGAAATGATGCGGATTTCGACGGCCGGGCTTTCCGACCCCTTCGCCCCGGCCGGATCATTGTCTTCAACGCGGGCAAACAGGCGAATCGCGTCCCCCGGCGCAAGGCCGAACGACGCCAACGGCAACCGATCTTGCGGATCCGACCGCGTCGGCGGAATCGACGCCAGCGGAAAATCGACGGGCGTGGCAGGCGACGAATTCAGGCTGCGATACAGCTGCACGCGGGAAATGCCGTAGTCATCTTCGGCCGACACCACCACCGGCAGCAAAGCATCGGGCGTCGCCAGCGACACGGCGGCCGGCTGCCGAATTCGCACGAACGGCCGATCGTCGTGCAATAGATGAATGACGCCCGCCATGGGTTCTTCCGAGGGCGTGCCGTCCGTGTCGGTCACTTGCAATTCGAACTTTCCCGCAGCCGTAATCGCGAACGAGCCGGCAACCTCTTCCGGAGCCACGGCCGCCAAAAGCCGAACATCTCGCGGTCTGCCGCCGCTCGGCACGATTCGCACCGCGCCCTCTCGGAGCGGCCGATTGCTCGTCGCCCAAATTTGCACGTTCGTTCCCGGCAGGCCGCTCAAACCACCGCTGGGTATCGGGCCTTCGTAGGGGGGCAGATGCGTGTAGCTGGGCGGCATTACTCGGCAACGCACTTCTTCAATCCGAGGAGTGGTGATGACGGCGAGCGAATAGCGCCGGCTGCGCGCCCGGCCGGAGCGCACGAAATACTCGCGCGGCAGCGTGACGCGGCTCAACACGGTCCGCCATCGGTCCGCCGCTTCCGGAAACATCGGCAGCGCTTCTTCCGTCCCGCTCGCCGGATCCACGAGCACGAGATCGACGCGCTCGACCGGTGTGCCTGCCGCGGTGGCAAAAACGTCGAGCGAACCGCCGTAAACGACATTCGCGTTTTGCGGCTCGATCGACAATTGCACGCGAGAAAATGGCGGATGGTCTCCCAGCGGATCGACCAGTCGCAACCATTCCGCCGCGACCAGCCGCGGCATCGCGATTGCCGAGATGCCCACCAGCGCAATCGTTCCCAAGGCACAGCCGGCAGCGACCGACAGCGGCCGCAATGGAACCGCCCTAGAGGCGGCAACTCCGCCCGCCAGCTTGCCGGCCCGATCGACGGCCAATCGGGCCAACCCGTCCTCCAGCCCCTCAGGCGATTCGCGGCGCGAACCCGGTATTGAGCGGCCGACCGATCCGCTGCCGTAGGCGAGGTCGAAGCCGCTGAGAATCTGTCCGCCGGTGTCGCCCACGCGATCGAGCGTTCGCGCGATGGCCGAGCGGTTCGCGGCTCGCGCGGCCCGCCCGACGACGATTGCCAGTGCTACCGCCGCGGCCAGGATCGCCAGCGCATCGCCGGCGATGCGCATTGCCGGCGACAATTCCCACAGCAGATCGAGCCAAATCCATAGGGCGACGACCGCAGCCGCGGCCGGGATGCCGAACAGCAGGCCCGCCGCCGTGCGAATCGCCAGCATGCGTCGCCGAAGGCCGCGCAATTGCCGGCCAAGCCGCGGTTCGGCCCGGCCGCCACGTTGCACCGCTAGTTCTTGTTCGACGGTCGCCATGTGGAATTTCCGTTCTCAAACCAGTCCGGAACTGCGCCGCACGATCCACGTCGTGCCCCAGGTGCCGAGCATTGCGGCAAGCACCCACCAGCGGTCCCAAGCCGTCGTCGTGCGAACCTGCTCGGGATGGCTCGCGGCGAGATATTGCTCCAAATGGCGGCTCACTTCCTCGGGCGATGCCGATACCAATGCCGCGCCGCCGCTTTCCTCGGCCAACCGCTTCATCAACGCAGAATCGGCGTCGAGTTGCAAAACCTCTCGCACGTCGGGTCGAACCTCGAACGCGGCAATCGCGGCTGGATCGCCGGCGGGGGCTCCGACCACGCGCGCGGTGTAGCGGCCCGGCTCGAGCCGGCCGAAGCTGACGCGAAATGCTCCCGGCTCGTCGCCGCTGGCGACGGCGGAAACTGTTTTCGGCTTCGGCAGTCGGTCGCTTACAAGCTCGACGCCGGGCGCGGTTTTGCCGAGGGCCGATTCGCGCACCAAGAGCACGCCCGCCGCCGATTCGCCGCTGGTGAACTCGGTCTTATCGGTCCGCAGGAGCCACGATTGCGACGGAAGCAGTCCGGTGTTTGTCGCAAGCCAGCGCGTCAGGCTGCCCCAGAGCGCCGCATAGATTTGGCTGTTCTGTTGTTGCGCGGGAGGAAGGAAGGCCCAATGCCACATGCCGGCCCCTTCGACCACGACAACCCGGCCGGTCCCGTAGGGAAGCGCGGTCACGACGGGTGTGTCGGCGGTTCCGCCACCGAATTGACCCGTGGCCCAAACGATCGCTTGCGGCAACGCGGCCGAGGGTTGCTCGGTCGAGGCCAGAGCCGGCATCCCGGCCAACGGATCGCTGCTCGGATGAGCGGCGCGACCATCGGCGTTTGAGCTGCCGCCTTGTAAATTGCCAGACCGATCGCCGAGCCAATGCATGCTTTCGCCATCGGCGGTGAGTTTAAGATGGAAGCGCGCGGCGTGCGACGGGGTCCAGCGGACCGGCATCATCTGCGCCAATCGCTGGCTGAGCTGCGCTTCCGGTGGTCCGCGAAAGCAGACGAGCGATCCGGCATCGCGAGACACCCAGCGGCGGAGTTGGGCCAGCGCTTCGTCGGTCAAGAAAGCTTCGGCATCGCGCCCGAGCACGATCACCTGATACGCCGCCAACGCCTTCGGATCGGCAAGCCAGTGTCCGCCGTCGTGAACGATCGACCATTGTTCAGCGCGGGTCGCAGAAGGACCGGTCGAGTCGGCGGTGGTTGCGCCGCCTTCCGTCGCGCGGACTTCGGTCGCAAGCGATGTCGGTTTGTCCGCCGTACTCGGCCTGGCGAACGACGCTGTCTTCGCCTCGACAGTGCCTTTCGGCGGCTTGGCCGGCTCCGCCGCCGGAACGGTCGCACTGTCTGCCGCCGGCCGCTGAAATTGCCGCTGCAAGAACCGGCCTTCCGCAAGCCGCACGACGCTCGTCAGTTCGACGGCCGGATCGGAGAGCAGCGTACGGGTGAGAAACTTGGCATCCCAATACGGCTTTCCCTCGAGCAGCAAAATGCGGATCGGTTCGTCGAGCACGCGGAGCACATAGGCCGATGAATTATTGACCGTCGTGGCTTCGCCGGGGAGCGGATCGGCCTGCAGCTCGTAGCGAAAAACGCCGCTCCGCTCGTGCTGCGTTTGAAACTGCACCTCATGCGCTGCTTCTCCGCTCAATCGGACTTCCCGCTCGTCGATGGTTTTGCCATCGGCGACGAGCGACACTTTGGCGATAGCCCCCGCAAAACCCTGGGCCGTGAGCCGGGCACGGATCGGCACTTTCTGCCCCACGAATGCCACGTCTTGCGGCACCTCGGCCTCGATCGCCAAATCGCGCACCGCGGCCTGTCCGCCGAGCGTACGCGTGTAGATGGGCGCCGCAATGGCCTTCGCCTTTTGCGCTGCCTCGAGCACTCGCGATTCTTCGCCGGCGTTGTCGATGCCGTCGCTCAGCAAGAGCAGCGCCTCGCCTTGCGGCCGATCGGGATCGAGGCTCGACGTGATTGCCAGTGCGAGATCGGTGGAATGGCCGGTCGGCTCGGTCGACGTGAGTTGGCCGGCATCGACGGGCTGCACTTGCCCGCTCGCGCCGGAAAAGGTTCGCAGAGCCACGTCGAACCGCTCGCCAAGCTGGCGATCGAGGGCGGTGGCGATCGCGGCGGCCTCGTCGAAGCGGCTGCGGTCGTGCGGCTGATCGCGAGTTTGCATGCTGGCCGAGGCGTCGATCAGCACAACGAGCCGCGGCTTGCCTTCCGGCGGAGGAAGCTGTTCTAGCCACGTCGGATTCAAAAGCAATCCCAACGGCAGCGCCACGGTTATCCCCATCAGCAACGTAGCCGCAATCCATCGGCCGCGCGACAGCCGGCGACGGCTCGACCATGCATACCACGTCAATAATCCCCCGGCCGCGAGCGCCATCGCCAGCCACAGCGACGTCGGGATCAGCGGTTGAAGGACCAGCGTTTTCATCGGATGGCAATCAGCTTTTGGTGTAAGCGTCGGGTGGAAAACAAAAGCCGTCAGGCTCACCGTCAGACGCGAAAGATTCGCAAGAAGACCAATTCGGATAGCAGGCAACCAACGCACGCCACGGCGAGCCACGTCCACGCATCGTCGGCAGAATGGCCGGCGGCGTCGGCCGTGCGGAAATCGACGTTTCGCCCGCCCGCCAGCCGCGTCTTGAGAACCGACGGGTCGAGCGGCCGCAAATCGCTTTCCTCTGCAGGAATTTCGCTGGCAAACATGAACACCGGCTCGCCTTGCCGCCGCGCTTCGTACACGCCCGGCGACCCAACGGCGGCGGCTCGCCACATCACGCCGGCCCCTTCGTCCGTCAATTTCCCAACCGTCGCCAAACCGGCCGCCGGACTTATCGCCGTGCTTTCGGCGCCGGCTGTGGCCACGGCGGATCCGGCTGTCGAATCGCGGCGATCCAGCGACAATTCGGCGGCTAGCCCTGCCTGCGGCGGCAGATAAATCGCGAGCGGTTCGCCGCAGTATTGCGGAGCGACCCGATCGTTGCGGTTCGTGAGCCGATCGACAAGTTCCGTCAGCATCGGAACGAACGCGCTGGAGCCGATCAGATTCGAGTCGCCCAAATCGGCGTTGAAGACGGCCATCGAGCCGGCCGACGTCTGGCTCAACACCAGTGCGGCCGAACGATCGTTGAAGCTGGCCAACAATTCATCGGGGGGCGCCGCTTCCAGCCGCCGGCTCGCAAGGCCGCCGGAGAACCGCAACGGCGAAATCGTTTTTTTCAGTGTGTCGCCGAATACGGAAAACGGCGATTCGTCGCGCCGCACGTCGGAGAGGAACAAGTCGCGCCGCGGACGACTGGCCGACGCGGGCATGAATTCGACCGGCAATTGCAAACCGCCGCCGGAATCGCTGACCAGCTGTTTCAAGTTCAAAGCGTCAACCGCTTCGGCGGCAAAATACAAGATGCCACGCCCTCGCTCGACCAATCCCCACAGCCGGCGCAGCGCTTGATCGCTGAGCTTGCCGGGATGGTCGAGTACGATAAGGTCGCTCGCCGCCACGGCCTGATCGTCGATCTGCCCCGGATCGAAACGTGCCAACAGGGTTTCTTCCGCCGGGCGGTGGGATTCCGCCTGCCGAGCCGCGAACGGAGCCAAGGCCCGCTCGAGATAGAAGCTCGAGTTGTCGGTGCGCGAGGCAATTTCTCGGCTCACCAGTGCATAGCGCGGCGCGGGGCGCACTTCGAGGGCGAAACGGCGCACGTCGTCATCCTTCAGCGCGTCGTCGTTGTCCAGCAGCCGCGCGTGCCCGGCACGCCATCCCGGGCGCGCGAACGTGACTTCCTGGCTCAGCGTAATGGATTGGTTTGCCTCGCAAATTCCGGCGAGCTGATACGCGGCCGCATCCGCTTCGCTATCGGTTCCCTCGATCTCGAGCGCGACGCGCAGCTTCCGCGAAGCGGGCGAATAATTGCCAACCTCCACTTCGATTCGGCCGGGGCGGCCTTGCACGATCTGCTCGGGCGCGGAAACCCGCAGCACGGCCAAGTTGGCCGGCGGCTCGGCGGGCGCTACCGATTCCAATTCGATTCGCGTATCTTGCGGGATGGCGGAGAAATCGGCCGATTCCCAACTCGTTCGCTGAAAATCGCTGACGACCACCAGTTCGCGGCGCACCGAGGCGGCGCTGGCCGCGAGCATCTCGCCTGCTCGGCGCAGGGCGGTCGCGAGGTTCAGCCGCTGCGGCAACGGGCCGCTGCCCGCCAACTCGTCATGCATCGCCTGAAAATTGGTCGATAATCCGTCGAACAAACGATGCGGCTCCGCGCCTGCAAGCAGCAGATTCACATGCAAGCCCGGGCGAAACGCCAAATAATCGGCGGCCTTCGCTCGCGCCCGTTCATATGCCGCCGTTCCCTGGCTGATCGCGGCCATGCTCTGGCTCGTGTCGACAAGCACGACGCGGGCCGTATCCCCCGGCGACTCGGCATCGACCAACGGCCGATCCGACCAGAGCGGGCGAGCCATCGCCGCCGCCAGCAACAAAATCGCGGCCGTTCGCGCGGCGAGAATCAAAAAGTCGCGCAATCGATGACGGGCCTTTCGCTGCTCGACCGCTTCGCGAACGAAACGCAATGTCGAAAGCGGATAACGCTTTGGCCGCGGCCGGGTAAGCCAATGCACGGCCAACGGGATCGCGATCGCGCCCGCCGCCGCGTAAAGAGGCCAAAGGTGGATGAAGTTCATGCGACCCCTGTTTGCCTTTCAACCTTGCCGCTGGGCGCCCTGCCCGCGGCCTTGAAGCCGGCATGTGCGCCGCTCAGGAAGCATGCCCACGCACAGCCGCGGGCGTGGCGCCCATCGATCGATTACCGCAATTGAATGGAAGTTGCATAAGCTTCGATTGAACGCTCGGAATTAACCCTGCCGCGATACCAAGAAACTTCGCACCACTTGCAAATATGGCATTGCGGTCGACAGCAGCCGGTAATCACAATCGCCGGCCAGCGCCTGGGAGCGAACCATGGCGAGGTGCGCCGCAAATCGCTTCTCGTATTCCGCGCGAATTTCCCCCGGCGAGCAGGACAGGCCGCCGTCGTCTTCCAATCCCTCGAAACGAAACGCGACTCCCTCGGGCAACCGCTCCTCGTCGGGATGAACCAGGTGCCAGATCTGCACTCGCCAACCGCTCCGGCGAAATAGCCGCAAGGCGGCGAACGTGTCGTCCAAATCGTCCATCAAGAAATCGCTTTCGACGATCAACACGCCGCGGCGCGTGGATTGTTCGAACAGCTCGCGCAGCGCCGCCGCCATTCGCCGCGAGGGAGCGGTCATCAATTCTTCCACCGCTGCATGCAGTCGGGCTACCTGCGCGGTCGTCGAGCCGAGGGCCAAATGTTCGATAAGCCGCTCGCCCAAAATTGCCAGCGCCACCTGATCCTGCCCGTGCGCGATCAAATAGCTGAGCGCGGTGGTGAGATATTTTGCATAATCGATCTTCGACATCCGATTGGCGCCGGCGAAGCGCATCGAACCGCTCGAATCGAGCGCGAAAGTGCAGCACAGATTCGTTTCATCTTGATACAAGCGGATATAAGCCCGGCCGCTGCGACCGAGCACTTTCCAATCCAGGCGGCGGAGGTCTTCGCCGTCGCTGTATTCGCGATAATCGACGAATTCGCCGGCCCCGCCGAGTTGCCGCGACGGATAGCGGCCGCTGTAGGGACCCTCGGTGCGATGGCGGGCGGCCAGCCGCATGTTGGCCAGCGACGCAAGAGCGCGCAGATCGAGGAAGCGGCTCGTGCCGGTGGAGGTCGGGCTCATCAAGCGTTCTCCGCCAACAATCGCTCGACGATCTGCCGCGTGTCGACGCTGTCGCCAACGGCTCGATGGTTCGGAATGATTCGATGTCGCAACACCGGCAGCGCCACCGCGCGCACGTCTTCGACCGTGGGAGCCGTTCGGCCCATCAACAGGGCCCGCGCTTTGGCGGCGAGCACCAGATTTTGCGAACCGCGCGGGCCGGCCCCCCAACGGACATATTCGGTGATGAATTTTCCGGCCCGGCGATCGGCCGGCCGGCTGGCGCGGCAAAGCGTCACGGCGGCGGATGCGGTCGTCCGCGGCACCGGCGCGGCCTGCACCAGATCGCGCAGTTGCAGGAAGGCGGCCCGATCGAGCGTCGCCTCGGGAAGCGGCGTTGCCCGGCCGGTGGTTTTCATCACGATCTCTTCTTCCTGGTCCGGCGTTGGGTAATCCAAGCGGATTTCCATCATGAAACGGTCGAGCTGCGCTTCGGGGAGCGGATAGGTCCCTTCCTGCTCGATGGGGTTCTGCGTCGCCACGACGAGGAACGGCGGCTCGAGCGGATACGTGCGGCCGCCCACGGTAACGTGCTGCTCGGCCATCGCCTCCAACAGCGCCGATTGCGTCTTCGGCGCGGCACGGTTGATCTCGTCGGCCAGCACAAGGTTCGCAAACACCGGGCCGTGGCGAAACACCATCGACGTCGACCCGTTGCCGTCCATGCCGTCGCGCGATAACAGTTCATAGCCGGTGATATCCGAGGGCATCAGGTCGGGAGTGAATTGCACCCGAGAGAATTTCCAAGAGAAGCAGCCGGCGAGCGCCTTCACCATCAACGTCTTCGCCAGCCCGGGCACGCCGACCAAAAGGGCGTGCGAACCGGTGAGCGCGCAAATCAAAAGCAGGTCGATCGTCGCATCCTGGCCGAAGATGACTTGATGCAGGCTTTCGCGCAAGAGCTTCAGCCGCTGCGCAAAAACATCCAGTTCACGAGTAGCAACGTCCGATTCTGCGAGCGTACTCAAGGGGCACCTACCATACGGGAAATGACGAATTCCGAATGACGAATGTCGAAAGATGAATGTCGCTCGCCACGCAAGGCGAATGCCTTTGCGGCATCGACGATGCTGATTCTATCCGTCTGAAATTGCGGCTGCAAACAATTGGAGAGTGATTTTCCACAATTGCTGTCGTGCCCTTGCTTGCAAAAGAGCGAACGCGAAGGCTAAGCTACAACGGCCGAAGCGGCCATTCGGCGGCGGTGGAGTCCGCCATCAACCGCTCGCCATGCGAGCCAATGACTCCTGACGGGCCGATGGTCCGCGAGGGACATTGCGCAGCCGTCGGGCGACATTGCTCGGCACATGGCGTGCATAAAACCTTGGCGGCCTCGACGGTCGACCGGGTTTTTTTCGTTTCGGAGCCGCCATGAAGACATGCATCGATTTTTTGGCGATCGGCGCCGCGGGATTTCTCGGCGCGATGGTTCGCTATCTGGTCGCGTTGCTCTCCGTTTGGGCATTCGGCGTCAGCTACGGCTTCGTCGGCACGATGATTATCAATATCACCGGGAGCTTGTTTCTCGGCTGGTTTGTCGTCGTGACCGAGGCGCGGATCGTGTTGCCGGGAGCGCTGAAGCTGGCGATCGGAGTGGGCTTCGTTGGCGCGTACACGACATTTTCGACCTTTTGCGTCGATTCGATGCGCCTGATGGAAGGCGCCGCGTACAATAAATTTGCCGTCAATGTTCTCGGCAGCGTGCTGATCGGGCTCATTGCCGCGCGGTTGGGAATGCGTTTGGCCGGCCGCTAAGGCTCGGGCCGAAAAATGGCTTTCGCCTTTTGAACCCCTCACCCTGCCTCTTCCGCGAGCGCGAAACCTCAAGCGCGATTCCAACTCGAGACGGCGATAAGGCTCGCTTGCGGTTTCGCGCGTCGGCTGGCCCGGGGGTTAAGATTCACTATGAGCATTCACGGCGAACAAGTCTTGATGCGCGTCTATCTCGACAGCGCCGATCGGCCGCCGCACAGCCCGACGTTCGAAGAACTCGTTCGCGCCGGCCGCAAATTCGGCCTGGCCGGCGTCACCGTGCTGCGTGGCATGTTGGGCTTCGGATCGAAGGGAACCATCGGCCAATCGAAATGGTCGCTGGTCGAGCATGTGCCGGTGATTCTCGAAGTGGTCGATTCCGCGGAACGGGTGCAAGCATTCATCGACGGGCCCGCAGAACTGGTTATGCGGCGGGGCATGATCACGCTCGAACGTGCCAACGTGATGATGTATCGCCATCGCGGACAAGACAAGCCGAACCATTTTCATCTCGGCGCGCTTTTGGATCCGCTTTCGACCGTGCCGCGAATTTCGCCGAGGGGATCTATGCAAACAAACGAAACTGGCGTGCTGCTGCGAGTGTTTGTCGGCGATTCCGACCGCTACGAAGGCAAGCCGCTCTACGAGGCAATCGTGCAAAAGGCCCGCGACGTTGGACTGGCCGGGGCGACGGTGCTCCGCGGTTGCGAAGGATTCGGGGCCAACAGCATCGTCCACACCTCGACGGTGCTTGGGATGTCGACCGATTTACCGATCATCGTCGAGATTGTCGATGAAGAGCAGAAGATCAAGCTCCTGCTTCCGCACCTGGAAACGATGGTTCAAGAAGGCATGATCACCATGGAACACGTGGTGATCTTGTTCTATCGTCACAGCCCCGGCTGATGGATCGTCGGACTGGAAGGCGCGTTACTTCGCCGTCCCTCGCTAACGCTTCGGGCTAGCGTGCGCCAGCCCGAAGCGTTAGCGAGAAACACGAAAACGCCCTCAGGCTGGAAAGCTTGACCTACGAGAATGGAAAAAACATGGATTTGCAACTTCAGGGTAAAACGGCGTTGATCACCGGCTCGACCGCGGGCATCGGCTTGGCCATCGCATCGCGCTTGGCCATGGAAGGGGCGAACGTGGTCGTCAATGGTCGAACGGCCAAGCGAGTCGATCAAGCGATCGAGCGGATTCGGCAAGCGGCGCAACCCGCAGCCGGAGCGAAGCTGTCCGGCGTCGATGCAGATGTCAGCTCGGCCGCGGGCGTTGCCAAGTTGATCGCTGCCGTGCAGACGGTCGATATTCTGGTGAACAACGCCGGCATTTTCGAGCCGAAGCCGTTCGAAGAAATTTCCGACGACGAGTGGCTTCGGTTTTTTGAGACGAACGTGATGAGCGGCATTCGTCTGAGCCGGCATTATTTTCCCGAAATGCTGAAGCAAAATTGGGGACGGGTCGTGTTCATCGCCAGCGAATCGGCTCTGCAAATTCCCGCCGAAATGATCCACTATGGGATGACGAAGACGGCCCAATTGGCCGTCGCTCGCGGTTTGGCCGAGCTGACGGCGGGCAGCGACGTGACAGTGAATTCCGTGCTGCCGGGTCCGACGGCCTCGGAAGGCGTGACAACTTTCGTCGAACGGTTGGCCTCGAAGCAGGGCGAATCGAAAGAGGATTTCGAGAAAGATTTCTTCAAGACCGCCCGGCCATCGTCGTTGCTCAAGCGATTCGAGCGGCCGGAGGAAATTGCCAATCTCGTGGCGTATGTTTGCAGCCCGTTGGCGTCCGCCACAAACGGCGCCGCCCTCCGAGCCGACGGCGGTGTGGTGAAATCGATCGCATAGTGGGGATCGGGGGGTCGGACACATTTTTCGGCTTCGCACCCGGCGGCGGTTCGGACCTGGATTGGGCGGAAAAATGAGCCAGATCCCGAGTTCCGCTTCGCCGGCTGCTTGCTATCATGGCATGCGTTCTGAACGCAATCGCAACGCATTTGCTTGAATCTCGCATATGTGGAAACCACTCTCCGCCATCGATCGCCGTGTCGCCGGCGTTCTGGTCGAAAAGGCCAAGACGACCCCCGAGCAATATCCGCTGACGGTGAACGCGATCGTCACCGGCGCGAACCAGAAGAGCAACCGCTATCCGCAGATGGAGTTGGATGCCGACGACGTGGCCGAATCGCTCGATCGGCTTCGCTCTTTGGGAGCGGTGACCGAAGTGCAGGGGAACGGGCGGACGCTGAAATACCGTCACATGATGTATGAATGGCTCGGCGTCGAGAAGGTGGAACTGAGCGTCATGGCCGAACTGCTGTTGCGCGGCGCGCAAACCGAAGGCGAACTTCGCGGCCGCGCTGCCCGCATGGATCCGATCGCCGATCTTGCCGCCTTGCGGCCGATCCTCAATGCACTTACGGCGAAGGGGCTGATTCAATCGCTGACGCCGCAAGGCCGCGGCCATGTGTTGACCCACGCGTTATATCAGCCGCAGGAGTCGGAAAAATTGCGCAGAGATTTTGCCGGACACACGGCGGCTGCGAGCCAATCGGGAGAGCCTGTCGTAATTCGTCCCACGGCCCATGACGCTGCCGCGGCACCGTCTCCGGCAGACACTCCGCGTGCGCCCACGCAAGGCGGGCCGATCGAACGACCAGCGGCGACACATCCGGCGGCCGCGGTCGCCGAGGCGGCGGAAGCCGTCGGGCGGGAAATCGCGGCATTGCGCGCCGAAGTCGCCCAACTGCGCCGCGATCTCGAAGAACTCGCCGAACGCCAACGACGCAACGAAGACGATCTTCACGAAATGAAAAACGCTCTCGGCGGATAAGTAAACTCGCCGGACGATCCCGCCGCACTATTGCGGCGATGCCTCATTTCGTTCGGGCGTTTCAAGCTTCTCGGTAACGCGCAGCTTGCCGACGACCAGCTCATCGATTTCCAGCCGTCCGACTCGAGCTTTGCCGATCGCAAGCCGCCCGACGGCCATCGCGCCGATCGCAAATGCGCCGGTTGCCACCGCGCCAACGGCAAAGGCTCCCACGGCCAGCGCTCCCACCGCTTGAGCGCCGATTGCCAGCCGCTTGATGCGCCCGACGCGGGGTAGTTCGGCGACGGCGGATCGATGAAGTCTTCTTGCGCGTAACATGCGGAGCCTCCGGGGTCGAGCGGTGGGAGAGGGAAACGGTTTATTAGGTGTTCGTCTGTCAGCGGGCGTTCCTCGCTAACGCTTCGGGCTAGTGTGCATCGTAACGCGAGAGGGAGCAATCTTCGCCACTATGCGATCAACACTGCGGAGCGGGCCAAGTCGCTGAGGGCCGCGTCCAAGCGGGACGCGACTTGGTCTTGCAGCCCGGCAGCAAGCCAACTCGGGCTTTGCGACGCCGGCCGAAGCGGCGACGCTTGCTGCTCCGCCGATGCTCGCGTCAGGCGGTCGATCAGGGCCCCGCGATCGGTCCGCCCATCCAGATTGATGACCAACTGCCGGGATAATAAATCGTCGACCACAAAGCGATCGTGCCAAAGCGTCGTGGCGGCCCAACCGTGGGCAAGCTCGTAGCGCGCGACCGGACTGGCCTCTGGGCATCGGCTCACGGTGTTGACCGCCGGCGGCTGCCAACTGTGTAGATCGATGGCGCCGATCGGAAATCCGCCGGCGACGAGTGCCCGTAATTCACGATGGTCTTGAGGCGTTGGCGTGCGGCCGAGGCGGCCCGTTGCGGCAGCGAGCAACTCGTCGAACGGCATGGTCCGCGGATAGACTTCGCCGAGCACGGCAAGCGACATTTTTTCGATTGGCTGGTCACAGCGCAGCGAGGCCGTGACGCGGTCCTTTCGGGCGACAAATTCTTCCGGACGATTGCCGCTTAATTCGGGAGCGGCCGACAAAGGCTGGGCGGCCGTGGCAAGCAGCAACCGCTTGAGCGGGTCGCGACTCGACGTGGTTTCGTCGGCAAGGCTGGCGTCGGCCAACGCATCGCGGGTTCGTTTTTGGCCGCTGCGGCAAATAATCGAGCGGCGAAAAGATGTCCCCTCGAGAAAATCGAGCTGCTGTTCGAGTTCGATCGGATCGTATTGCTTGGCAAGCTTCGCCAACACGTCCGCGGCGATTCCGGAGCGACGTCGATCGACCGGTAACGCTTCGCAGATGTATTGCAAACCGCAATTCCGGCAGCGGTCGACGAATTCATGAAAGTAGACCGGATAGTTGGCCTCTTCCAGTACATCGTGCAACACGAGCTCATCGCTCAATCGCGCCAGTCGATCGGCTTCGCTCCGGAGGATGCGGATGTAGGCGCTGCCATCGTCGGGCGAAAACCGCACAAGAAGCTGCATCAGCGCATGCATTTGCTCGACGCGCTGCCGTGGTTCGTCGATCGCGCGGGTGTGGAATCGGCCCATCGCGCGAACCATCTGCCGCAGATGGCAGCCTGGATAAGCGTTGTAGCTCACCAGCGCCAGGCCGTTGTCGGTCAGCCGCCGGCCGCAGAGTTCGAGCAGAGCCTGCCCCACGGCAGGAGGCACCCAGGAATACACGCCGTGGGCGATGATATAGTCGAACCGCCCAATGCCATCGTCGAGCGCGGCAAGATCGCGCTGTTCGAACCGGATGTTCTTCAATCCCACACCGGCCGCAAATTCCCGTGCTTCGGCAATCTGCCGTTCGGAAAGATCGATGCCGACGAATTCCGCCTCGGGCAACGCGTAAGCCATCGGAACAAGGTTGGTTCCACGAGCGCAGCCGACTTCGAGAATCCGCGCGGTTCGCAGGGGCGGCGGCTCGAGCCCGTGCAGCGTGGCCAGTGTCGCAAGGCGATCCGGATGGCTGAATCCGTAGGCGTGGCGCGGATAAGGCGTTTGATCGTAGCTGTTGGAAATATCGCGGCTAGCCATCGCCGACCTCACGAACTAAAAGGGCGTTGCGGGCAAAATCGGCAATGCAAGCCGCGACGCGTTCCGTCAAATAAGTTCGAATTGCTGCGGGATCGCGGACCACACGTCCTTGCACTCGCATTTCAACGTCGCCGCGCGACATCGGCGCAGAAAGCGATTCGACGATTGCCGCCGAATCGTGCTGCCCGTCGAGCATCGATAGCACCTGGCCTGCCAACTCGCCACTGAGATGCACGCGGCGATGGAGCAGATTCGTGACTTGGTGCCGTGCCGGAGCGCGAGAAACATCATTCGACGCGGTGGAACCGCCGTTTTCGCCGATAGCATGCCCACGCAGAGCCGTGGGGATGGCGCCCGCCGCGGGAGTAACTGGCGAGGGAACCAATGGCGCGGCGTCGGCCGCGCCCCAGCCATTTGCGACTTGATAGCGGGCCACGGCGCTGGCGATCGGCTTTGCGCTCGGTTCGATTGCCATCGGCGGGTCGAAGGCCCGCAATTCGATCAACCGCATTGCGAACCATTCCATCGCCATCGGGGCCAATTGCTCGGCGATCGCTTGCTCGTCGCCCAGCCCCGCATTCGCCAGCCGAATCCGCACACGCTCGACAAGCGACTCGAACGGCAATGGTTTCGGATGCGATTGCGAAAGCTCGAGCATGGCCGCCCGCCCGACACGGCTCACGAGGGATGTCGTGCAGTCGTCGGCCCGGAACACCAGCGGCGCCGGATCGCGAAGATCGATCTGCTCGATTTGATGGCGAGATAGCGCGGTGTCGTTCGATGAAACGGGCAGCGCGGCGGAAGCCACCCACAAATCGCGAACCGCTTCGGGAACCAAATGGTGCCGAACCGAAACCTCTTCGCGGCAAAGGAGCGTCGTGCGCAGCGCTCGGCCATAGAGGAAATCGAGATATTGCTGGAAGTCGGTGACATCGCCCCCTTGGCGAATCAGGTCGAGTCCGGCGGTGTCGATTCCGATCCCGAACATCTGGCCGAAATGGGCATCACCCAGATATTGCAGTCCGTGGCGAGCGGCTTGGCTGAGGAACTGGTGCAAAAGCTGCGGATCATTGTCTCGTTCGAGATCGTCGTGCAAGATGATCGCGTCGCGCTCGGCAAGCAGGCTGCTCGCTTGTTCGCGCAGCGCGGTCCGATACGGATCGTCGCTCGGCGGCAGGATCTCGAGCAGCGAGTGCAGCAACGCGCGATTCTTGGCGGCGAACGATCGCGGGTCGGTTTCCCGGCGCCCGTGATACCGGCACATGTGCCGAATCATCTCCCGCAGTTGGCAAGCGGGATAGCAGTTGTAGCTGAGATAGGCGATCCCCTCGGGGGCGAGCAATCGCCGGCAAGCCGCCAACATGGCCTCCTTCACCGCGTCGGGCACCCACGAATAAATGCCATGGGAAATGATGTAGTCGAAGAGCCCAAATCGTTGCGCCAACGACTCGGCTTCGCAAATATCGAGTTGCTCCAGCACGACATTGGTTAGCCCAAGCGCATCGGCGAATTGTTTCCCTTCGGCGATCTGCCGCTCGGAAAGATCGATGCCGACCCATGTGCTGCCGGGCACAGCATACGCCATGGGGACCAAATTCGCCCCGCTGGCGCAGCCCAGTTCCAGCACTCGGCAACGGTCTACCGGGGCCGGACGCAACCCGAGCAATCGGCCGATCGTGGCTAGATGCGACGGATGGGTATAGGGAAACGCCAGTCGCGGGTACGGAATCTCGTCGTAGCTGGTCGCCAGCGGTGCAGCCGAATCGATGGCCGCGCCGAGAACATCCAACTCAGGATTCGAGGCAGATGGCTTCAATACATCGCTGGCAGACCGGCCAGTTTCCTATATTTCTGTTGCTATCGGAATTTTGCAGTGTCGGCGAAAGTGATAGGCAGGTCAACCGCGCGGCCGCGGTTGTCGGCCGTGATGCTTGCATTTCGCAGCGCCGAGGGAGAATCGAAGTTTGCCCTTTCCCGGCGTCTGGGACATAATTGGCAGCGACAGGGGAGAGGCTACCTTGGCTGGCCGGTGGCGTCATGGAACATCGCTGGATGAAGGGCATCGTTATCCTGTTTTGGATTGCGACGATGTCGTGGCTCGTGGTGGCGAAAGTGTTGCCACCGCTGGAGCGGGGCGATCCGCCGACCTTTCGTTCCGTTTATGGGAATCTGGATCCTCAGGCCCCGCCGATTAGTTGGACGGTCGACTGGAACGATCGGCCGATCGGCTGGGCAGCAAGTCGCGTGCTGCGCAACAGTTCGGGCCTGTTCGAGGTGCATAGCCGATTGCACGTCGCGCGTTGGCCCGTGGAAGAAATGCTGCCGGTTTTGCTGCGGGCTGCCTTGCGCGACGTCGTCAGTTCGTTCGGCGGCCTGGAACTCGATGCCTTCAACCGGATCGAAATCGACCCGCTCAACCGCCTCGTTGGCTTTCGCTCGACGATCCATATCAAAAAAGTCCAGCAGGCGATCGTGATCGAGGGGAGCGTCGAAGGCAAGCGGCTGAAGCTGCATGTCGACGCCGGCGGCGTGACCTGCCCGCCGTCGGACCACTATTTGCCGTCGGATGCGCTGGTGGGCGACGAACTGTCGCCGCAAGCCACTCTCGTCGGGCTGCACATCGGCCAGACTTGGACGGTGCCGGTCTACAATCCCCTGCATCCCGAAGGACCGTTGGAAGTGCTGGAGGCAACGGTTCGCGGGCATGAAAGCATGCGGTGGGACGGGCAGTCCGTCGACGTGCTGACGGTTATTTATCAAAGCGACTCAGGGTCTGCGCTTGGCACATCTCGCACGCCGCACGGGAAGCTGTGGGTCGCGCACGACGGCACCGTCTTGCGACAGGAAATAGGGATCTTCGGCTCGAGGCTGACCTTCTTGCGGCTATCGCCCGGCGAATCGGCCAAATTGACGGCCGGCTTGGACGACATGCTGATCGCGCGGCCGCCGGGCCGCCACGCCGCCGATGCCAATGAACCGCCGAATGTTCGCTGAACGAGGGCAGCAGGGTTGTGAACGGAAGCTTCGTATCCTTTATGCAATTTGACAAGCAAACCCCGTAATGGCGATCGATGGGTGCTGCGCCGGCTGCCTTGAGCGGACGATTACCCATAATCTTCACGAGCTACAGAAACTTGAGCCTGAAGGGCTTATTGGGTCAGCCCAGGGCGCAGCCGCATGAGGGGCGTAGCCCTGGGAATGTGGTGCAACGCGTTGGTTCGGCCCTGAAGGGGGGCCGTTCTACAATTCGGGCTGCCTTTGAACGGCCCTGTCAGGGCCGACGCGTGGTGCGGGCGGTTGACCCAGGCCTCCGCCGCTCGCGCGGCTTCGGCCTGGGCTGGCAGAAATCGGCCTTTCAGGCCGAGACCGTTCACGTGGCCCCCGGGTGAATATTGTCGGTACTGCTAAGCGGCTTTGCGTGGGCATGTCGGCGCGAGCGATGCACATACCCACTCAAGGCCAGTGGGCATGGCGCCCTGCGATCGACTAGCGCAATCGAGGCAATTTTAATCAGGGCCGAGCCCGCGGAATCTCGCATGATCGAATTTCAAGATGTCGCGCGGACGTATGGCCAGAAATTGGCGGTCGCCGGCCTGAATTTGAAGATACCCAGGGGGCAACGCTTCGCGCTGCTCGGGCCGAACGGCGCCGGAAAGACGACGACGATCAAAATGTTGGTCGGCTTGTTGCAGCCGAGCACCGGAATCGTACGGGTTTGCGGGCACGACGTGGTGCGGAAATCGCGCGAGGCGAGCCGGTTCGTGGGTTTCGTGCCGGACGAAGTTTTTTTGTATGAAAAGCTATCGGGCCGCGAGTTTTTGGAGTTCGTCGCCGATTTGCATGGATTGAATCGCCGCGACGCCGCCGCCCGGATCGCCGCGCACATCGATGCTTTCGAATTGGCTGCATTTATCGATGGCCGCAGCGAGACCTATTCGCACGGGATGAAGCAGCGATTGGCTCTGGCCGCGGCGCTTGTGCACGAGCCGGCCGTGCTGGTGCTCGACGAACCGATGGTGGGGCTCGATCCGCGCAGCATGAGGTTGGTCAAGAATCTTTTGCAGCAGCGCACGGCCGCCGGCATGAGCGTGTTCATGTCGACGCATTCACTTTCCCTGGCAGAAGAAATCGCCGATTTGATCGGCATTGTCGATGGCGGCCGGCTCAAGTTTTTCGGAACGCTGGCCGAACTGCGCGGGCAGGCGGCGCACGGCCACACGTCGCTGGAAGAATTGTATCTCGGCCTGACGACGGCCGACGCTGATCGCCAGGCGGCTTTGAGCGCTGCTCCGGCTGCGACGATCGCGGTTGCGCCAACCGTGGCTACTGCCGGGAAAAATGGCTGCGAAGCGGCGAGCGGCGAAGGAGAGGCTCGATGAGCTCGCTCGGCACGACCATCGGGATCGCGATGCCGCTCGAATCGGCCGGCGGCGATTTGCTCTCGTCGGACTGCGAAGCGCAGGTGTTCTGGTCGTTGCGTCGACGCCTGGTGTGGGCATCGCTGCGGCAATTGATTTCGGTCGCGCGCCTGCGGGCCACGCTGATTGTTCTCTTGAGCGTCGTTTTTTGGTGCGCGCTCTATTTCTTGTTCTACAGCGGATTCGATTTGCTGGCCGGCTTGTATCCAGCGGTCATCGAATCGCTTTACAACGCGTTTTTCATCTCGTTGATGGCGATGCTGCTGTGTTCCTCCGGCATCATCATGTACACGAACTTATATCGCTCGCCCGAGGCGGCGTTCTTGCTGACCACGCCGGCTCGGCCGGAGCGGATATTCGCCTACATGTTTCAAGAGTCGCTTTGGTTCACGAGCTGGGGTTTTTTGCTGCTGGGTAGCCCGATGTTGGTGGCGGCAGGCGTGGTGGTGGCGGCGCCATGGCACTATTACGCATTGCTGCTGCCGTTCATGTTGTCGTTCTTGTATATTCCGGCGGCGTTGGGTGCGATCGCTTGCTTGCTCGTGGTCGACCGGTTGGGGCGGGTGCGTTGGGCCGCCTTGCGATGGGCGGCAGTGCTCGGAGTCGCGGGGCTGCTGTGGCTTGGCTGGTCGGTGTTGGGCGGCAATCAAAGCGACTTGCTGACGCCGCGATGGTTTCAGGAATTGTCCGGACGGTTGCGATTCACCGAAAATCGGCTATTGCCGAGCTGGTGGCTGAGCACGGGATTGCTGGAAGCGGTTCGCCGGCCGATGGCGGGAATCTCCGAGGATCAGCCTTGGTCGGAAAGCGTGAAATTTCTTGCGCTGTTGATCTCCAACGCGCTGTTGTTGCACTTGTTGGCACTATGGCTTGCCCGGCGACTGTATCGTGGTAGTTTCAGCCGAATGCAGACCGAGCAGGCATCGCGGCGGAGAGTGAAAATCGGGATCGTCGACCGGCTGATGCTTGGCCGCATCGGCGGCAGCGGCCGGCCTCCGTCGCACCTCCGATTGATGTTGGTCAAGGAATTGCGGCTTTTCCGCCGCGATCCGGTGCAATGGTCGCAGTCGCTGATCTTCTTCGGATTGCTCGCGCTCTATTTTTTCAACATCCGCCGATTCAGCTACAACGTGGCTTATTCGGCGATGATCGGATTCTTGAATTTGGGCGTCGTGGGATTGATTCTTTCGACGTTTACGACGCGATTCATCTATCCGATGCTGAGCCTCGAAGGGCGCCGGTTCTGGATTTTGGCACTTTCGCCGGTCCGGCGCGACACGGTCGTGTGGACCAAATTCGCGTTTGCCGCCGGGGGGGCGCTGTTGCCTTGCTGCGGGCTGATGCTGATGAGCGATGCGATGCTCGACATCAGTTGGCAGGTCATCGCAGTGCATCAACTTTCCTGCGCCGCGCTTTGCCTGGGGCTGTCGGGAATCGCCGTCGGCTTGGGCGCAAAGATGCCCGAGCTGCGCGAGCAGAATCCTTCGAAGATCGCGGCCGGCTTCGGCGGCACTTTGAATCTGGTGCTCAGCGCCGTGTATATCGTCGTGATCGTGCTGCTTACGGCCGTGCCGTATCACTTTTATTTGTCGAGCTTGCATGGCCTTGCGGCAGTGCAATCGGAGCGATTGACGCGATGGCTCGGCAACACGACCGCCATCGATATCGCAATCGCGGCGACCGCCGTGCTTGGCGCCATTGCGACGATCTTGCCGATGCAAATCGGGCTGCGAGCTTTTCGGAAGATGGATCTGTGATCCGGCGAAGACCAACGAAAATGAGCCCGTTGTCGCCGCTCGTCCCTCGCTGACGCTTCGGGCTAGTGCGGCGTCAACGCTGGATTTTGGGATGGTCGAAGCGCCTCGCCCGACGATTTGCCGCCCCGCTATCGCCCCACGATCCCAGACCTTCGCGACACAAGCCCGAAGCGTTAGCGAGGGAGCGCCGCAACGGCGGCATCGTCTCGCTGCGGGCGGCAAAGCGACATGCGCATTGGATGAATGCGTTCGTGACGGCGATCCCGCAACGGAGCGCTTCCTCGCTAACGCTTCGGGCTAGTGTTGCCGTGCGGTATCGCTAAACCGTCTCGCCCGACGATTTGCCGGCCCACGATCCCAGACCTTCGCAACACAAGCCCGAAGCGCTAGCGAGGGAGGCAGGCGACAAACGCCAAACCTTCACATCGCCGCGTCGAACAGCAACGAAAGCACGTCGAGTGCGGTGACGGCCCATTGCGGATCGCGGGTGCCGGCGTTTGTCGTCGACTCCCACAGTGCCAGCGCGTAGCGGAGATATTGCTCGCGCGATTCGGACCATAGCTCGCGCGGCAGTTCGGCGATCGCCTGCGGCCAGAGTTGGCTAAGTTCGTCGAGCGCTGGCCGGCAGCCGTTGATCGTGTCGAACACGAGATCGTCGAGGCGTTCGAGTTTTTCCAAGAGTTCGACTGACGTGATGCCCAACAGCGTCGAAGGACCAGCGATCGCCGCGGTGTGACTTGTCTTCGGGGCCTGCGGATCGAGGCCGCTCGAGCGCGGGCGGGCAGGTTGTTGGTGCGGGGCGTGTGGCTGACGAAGAATGTCGCTGCCGCGAAATTCGCTCGCTTCAGGACCACTTCCATCTGGTTCGCGAGACGGCTGTGCCGGGCCCCACGCGCTTGCCAGCCGCGTGATGTGTGGGGCCGGCGGCTCGGCATAGATGGCAGGCGGATCGGGCAGCGGTGTGCCGGCATGCAGCCGAGCTTTCAACTGGTCGGAGAGCCACGCCAAATCGGAAAGGCGAAGGCCGGCTCGCGTGCGATGCAATTCGGCCGCCAGAGTTGTCAGCCGGTCGGAGCGAATGGCCTGTTCTAAATAGGCCGCCCAACCCGTCGGAACAAAATCGCTCGCTGCCTCATCGGCGAGATTCAGTAGCGTCGTGCCCGGCTGACGGGCCAGGCGGCGCTGTTCGGCTTCGTCTACTTCGACCACGTTGATGCGAAACGGCCGCCGCGGTGAATAGGCCAACCCGGTGGCAAACGACACTTCGCTGCGGCATTCGACCGGCAAGCAGTTCAGCAGACCGGCCAGCAGCCCTTCGGAATGTCGCGCACCGACGAGCACCAATGCATCGGCCCGCAGAGCGGCATCCATGAGCCGGGCGATCCGCCGTGGACCCAACCGCTCCGCAAACTCGGCCAGCAGTCCTTCGTCAACCGCTGCCACCCGGCCGGGCAGATCGAACGCCGGCAGAATCGGCGGCACAGGGTCATACAGCTTTAGGGCCCCGTACACTCGGGCCGAATGCAGCAATGCCAGCGGATTGTTGGCAAACCGGGCAAGCACGTCGGCGGGAACGATGAAGAATTGCGTGTACACGCGCGGACCCGAGCGGCCGCTATACTCCGCTCCCGCCGCGGTGCTTCGCGAAACGCACAGCGCGCCGCTCGCCAGCGGATGGAAATTGACACTTCGGCCCCCCGCGCCGGCGTCGCACAGCGAGCCGTGGGCCGGCGCCCAAGCCGTCAGTTGCCGGGCGTCTTCCGGCCGAATGCCGGGACTCGTGGCGACCAAATGGTAACCGCGACCCCGATCGGTGCGCGCCGACGTGAATACCGCCTGTTCGATCAGCATGGTTTCCATCCGCGAAGTCAACTCCCGGTAAATCTCACGTACGGGCTAACTACCGCAACGCATGGCAGTTCGCCTAGGGACAGGCCTCACGCTTCGATTTGCTGCACCAACCATTCGAACGGCTCGACGATGCCGCGCGGCTCGATGCGCAGGGGAACGACGATCTGGTTGCCGCGGCGAATTTCCACCGTCGCGCACGCGCCGGCGACTCCGGCCGCAAAAAAACGGTGCCGCGGAAATCGTTCGACGCAGTGCCGCCACAGGCCGGCCGCCCGTTTATGGGCAAAATCGGCCGGGTCTTCGAAGCAGCTCTCGCATTGGTCGGCTTTGCTGAGCACAACCGCCACCGGACGCCCCGACCATGCCATCTGCCCTTCGTCTTGCAGCTCGTTCAAATAGCTGAGCACTTTCATGGCGAAATGATCTTGCTCCGGCGAGCCATCGTCCATCTCGGCCGCGTCGACCAGCAACACCGCGCCAGCGCATGTCTGCAAAAACCGCCGGATGCCGACGTGCATGTGCGGATGGTCGACCTCTTCCAACATTGCTTCGCCTGCCATATCGGGCATGATCAATTCGATCTGCTCGCGGTGCGCCGCGGTGCGAAGTTGGCAATGAACCCAATTCCAGCGCTCCGCCTCGCTCGGCGTTTTGCCGGGAAACTGGCCGCGGGCAAGGGCCCCGATCACCGACTGTTGCAGCGTCACCGAAAACGCTCCGCGCGACAGGATCTGCAACCGCTCGGGCCGGCGCGAAAGCATGTCGAGCAGCATTCCGAGATAAACGGTCTTGCCGACCCCGCTGGTGCCGAGCACGGCCATCATGCGCGGCGGAGTTTTTTGCGTTTTGGATTGATGCGTCAGCGCCATCGGCGCAGCGCAACGGCGGCATCGCTCGGCGTCGCACGAGTTTTCCTCGTGGCAAATGTAACACGGCAACGGCACCGCATATTCGGCAAGCCGATGGGAATCGAGCGGCACAAGAGCTTTAGGCATACGACAAAGGCCAGGTTCAAGCGGGTTGCAGCAGATCTTCGTTTGCCGTGGAGCATGAGTCTTCAGGTTCACCTTCGGACTCCGCGTCGCCGTTCCATTCACTCGTTGCAATCAAATCGCAAGCGCCGAGCGCCAACCGGAAGCCGATGTTGTATTTGCGGGCCAACGGGCTATCCGCGCTGGCGAACTGGCAAGCGGCGTGCTGGTCGAAGTAGGTATCGAATGCGCCGCCGCGGATTGTCTTGAGCGGCGGTCTCGCCAGGCTTGGCGCTCGATCCGCCGGCGATGCGTTCGCCGCGGCGCCGGTCGGCCAGTTAGCACCGCCCTGGCCGTTGGCATCGCGGCGAAGCGCCGGCCTCGGTAGCTCGAAATCCGCGGCCGTCCATTCCCAAACATTTCCGATCAATTGGCTGAGGCCGCCGACGCTTGTGCCCGCGCTAAAATCATCGACGGCCGTCGTGTCTCCCGATGCCGAGCCCCATAGATTCGCGCGGCTGCGATCCATCGCGTTGCCCCACGGAAATTTTCTCTGCACACGGCTCGTCGGTGAAAGCTGCACCGGCCAGCACCCGGCTTTGAGCCATTCCGCATCGGTCGGTAGCCGCTTGCCGACCCAGCGGGCATAAGCGGCCGCTTCGTACCAACTCACGCCGACGACCGGATGATCTGCCTTGCCCGCCGGAAATCGACCATGGCGCCAATATCGCGGCCCTGGATGGCCGGTGGCGTCGACGAAGTCCAAGACGGCCGGCCAGATTGCCGGATCCCAAAGCGGCATCTGGTCGTATCCGCCGGCGTTGAGGAAAATCTGATATTGCCGGTTGGTCACCGTGAAGCGATCGACATAGGTCGCACCGACGCGGACGACGGCGCCTTCGGCCGCGTGCAATTCGGCCGCGCTGATCGGCTCCTCCGTCACCAGATGTGGCTCGACCAGCACATCTCCCTCGGGCACCAGCGCCATCTGCTGCTCGAGGCGTTGCCGAGCCGGGGCCAGCATCGGTGGGGAGAGGTTCCCCGCGATCTGCGGCCGCAACAGCAGGGCATAGCGGCTTTCGCGCATTAGCGTGTCGATAAATTCCTGAACCCGGCATTCCGGCGAACCTGCGGCTGCAGCCGGAAGCTGATCGCCTGCGTCGTTCGACTGAGGGCCGCCCGGCTGGGCGGCCTCGGCCGAGGCGGAATGGCTTTCGGCGGTTTCGCAAATCACGAGCGGGCTAATGTTTCGATTTTGCGCGGATGCGCGGCATGGCATCGTGCGGCGGCCGTGGTTCCAGCGGCGCACTGCGATAAGCGTCGCGACGCCGATCATAGCCACCAACCCGGCGCCGACAAGCAAACGATTGCCCCCCTCCGCGAACAGGCCCAATAGGGCCGCTCCAAAGCCGATACCGAAGGTAAGCCAGCACCATTTGCGAAAGCTATGCAACCAAGCGATCATGTCGGCGAGTTGTCGAGTGAAATGGGAATTGTTTGTAGGGGGCATACTCCGTATGCCGTCAGCGCCCCGTGCAGCGCTGCGCGGCGCGCGCCGCGGACGGCACGCGAATATTGTTCGACACTTCGGCTCCAGTTCGGCTGCCCTGTGCGGACGCAGGCGCCTGCCGGCGCGCTTCGGCATCGCGGTGTAATGTCTTGATCTGCGAAAGTAACGGGCCAAGCACGGGATCGCTTGCCGCAGGGGCTCCGTCGCCGGCGGTGTCGGCGCGGGCGACGTCGGAAACCGTGAGAGCGGCCGTCGGCGGCAGGGCACCGAATGTTTCCATTTGCCGATGAATGGCTTCGCGAAGCTGCCGCAATTCGCCGGCCCAAACAGTGCGTTCCTCCGCCGCCATGCGGCGCTCGGCGGAGATTTGATCGGATTGCTCGGTCAACTGACGGCGGAGAAATTCGACCTCGGCCTGGAGCGCGAATCGATCCTGCTCCAACTCCGAAATTCGGCGAGCAACCGCTCCGGCAAAACGTGCCGGCTCGGAGTCGTCGGCTAGGCTTTGCGCGTCGAAGGGAACAAGGCTGCAATTCTCAGCGGAGCGGCGAGCGTCGTCATCATGTGCATTCTCGCGGGTTTCTCGAGCCGCATTCGCATCGGGGCAGCCGTCGTTAGTGACGACTCGTGTTGATATCGCACTCGCACGGACCCGTTCGGCTTCGAGCTGTTGCCATGCGGTGTCGATCTCGTCGAGCAACTGACCGATGAATTGCTCGATTTCCTCATAGCCCGTTCGAAACGCGCCGAGCGATCCTTGGATCGGCCGCCAATCGACGGCCGGGATTGTTGGCGCTGTGATTGCCGGCGCTGCGATCTCGCGAACGGCGATGCTCGTGTTGTCTGCGGTCGGCGAATCGTTCATATCACGAGGAAATCATCGAAGGGAAAAAAAGGGCGAACGGATTCGGCGGCGAACCGACGCAATTGGCGCAACATTCCGCCGGCTTCTCGCAGACGATCGTCGGCCGGCATATCGAGCTGGTCAGCAACAGATAAGTGGGTGGCGGAGCGACAAGATAAGGCGACACTGCTCCACCGACGAAAAACCTACGTCGGATTCG
>DATAWG010000065.1 GCA_036267355.1 Pirellulales bacterium
TAGTCACGAGAGGAACCGGCAGACCCCGCTTTCGCGATTGGAAAAACGGACGTTCCTTTCGCGGAAGCAACCCGTTGTGCGGTTTAGCCACAGCCCGAGCTGCATCGGAACATGCAGTGCTACCGAATCAAGAACGCTCCGATTCCTAGGGGGCGGCGTTGCACAAAGCGTGTGTGCGTGTCGATGCGACAACCTGTTCGCGCATGGCCGCGGTGTCTAAACAGACCAACCGCGGCTGTGCTGCGCGCGAAGGCACGGGGCGCACACCAACCGGCGGCTTGCGCCTTGCCGCTAACAGTCGCCGAGCTAAACTCGTTAGCGGCAACGCGCTAGCCGCCGGTGTTGTAGTTAGCGGCCGCCCCCCCCTCGCCCCTAACCCCTCTCCCGCGAAGGGGAATGGGAACTTGTGTTGCGGTGGCCATCATGCGTCGCGTCTTGCCACGGCGAAGCTTAGCTGCTCCAGTTCAATTGCCAGATCGACGCCGACTTGGGTGACGCCCTCGGGCAGCGTGATCGTCACCGGAGCAAAATTCACAATGCCCTCGACTCCGGCCGCGACGAGCTTGTCGGCCACGGTCTGGGCGGCCGCTGCCGGCACGACAATCATCGCCAACCGGATGCGATGCTGCTTGACGACCGACGCTGCATCGTCGATATGAAACACGCGCACCCCATCGACGGTGGTGCCGATTTTATGCGGATCGACGTCGAATGCCGCGACAATGCGAAAATTCTGATTGCCGAAACCCTTGTAACCCAGGAGCGCGCGGCCGAGGTTGCCGGTGCCGACGATCGCGACCGACCAGTTCTGGTCGGTGCCCAGGATGCGGCGAATGGCGACGATCAGTTCGTCGCAGCGGTAGCCGATCCCCGGGTAGCCGAAGTGGCCGAAATAGGCGAGATCTTTGCGGACCTGAGCGTCGGTGAAGCCGAGCAAGCTGCCAAGATGGCTGGAGCTGGTCGTAGCCTGACCGTCTCGCACCAGGTGCTGCAACTCACGCAGATAGAGGCTTAGCCGACTGACAACTGCCTTGGGCGCCGGCCCTTCCGCTGCCGATTCGGAAGATTTGTCCTTGGCGTCGCTCATGTCGCGATTGCTGCGACCGAAAGTCGGCGGATCCGATTGCCGCGAAGATACGTGGGAAGAAGGTCGATGTTCAAACCGTGTTTACTGTAGAGGATGGCATTGCGGTTCACAAGGGGCCGACGACGAAGGGGCAGGGAGCGGTGAATCGGCCGGCGGCCCCGGCAAAACTGCAGACGCGCGAAACCGCAAGCGAGCAGTGAGCTCCGGCGGCATGGAAAGGGCATTAGTCGGTCAGGTAACCCGTGTCGTTGGGGGCGATTTGGCCCGTGGCGGCATCGTAGAGCCAGCCGCCGGCGCCCGTGGCCGCGGTCGGGGGGAAGACCGCGGTGGTAGTCACCGTATTGTTGCCATCGACCGGGTTGATGGGAATCTGCGTTTGCACATAAGGGCCATAAATGTAGGCCCCGCCGGTTCCGAGGGTGCCGTTGATATCAGTGTTGCCGGTGAGTTGCGGCAGCGTCGAGCTGCTGATCGTCGGAAACACTCCGCCGTGCTCAAGGCCGTAGAGTTGGATCTGCGACCGCAAGGTCTGCAGATTCGATTGCATCGTGGCAACCTTGGAATCGCTGATCGATGTGGAAAACTGCGGCACGATCGTGGCGGCGAGCACGGCCAGAATCACGACGACGATCATGATTTCGATCAGCGTAAAGGCTGCCCGGCGCTTTACCGTCATGAGAATTCCGTGCCCTTCGTGCCAGTGGGGCTTGGCAGCATCGTGGGCCTTAGGCCCGGCCGAAATTGACTTCCGCTCTTTGAACCTCTCACCCTCTCCCGCAAGGGGAACGGGCTCTGTGGAGAAGTTATTTTTCGGCCAAGCCTTAGGCGGAGAGACAATGCTCCGCCACAGGCCGAATCGTCGCGTCCGAATTCGCCTAGTAGTTCAAGTAGGCCGTGTCGTTGGGGGCGATTTGGCCCGTAGTAACGTCGTAGAGCCAGCCGCCGGCTCCCGTCTGTGCCGTGGGCGGAAACACTGTCGTCGCGGTAACCGTGCTGTTGCCGTCGACCGGATTGATGGGTATCTGAGTTTGCACGTACGGACCGTACGGATAGGAAGTGCCGGTACCGACCGTGCCGGCGGCGTTGGTAGTGGAGGTTAACTGCGGAAGCGAGCCGCTGGTGATTGTCGGATACGTACTGTTGTGTTCCAACGCGTAGAGTTGGATCTGGTTTCGCAGCGATTGCAGGTTGGTTTGCATCGCGCTGACTTTGGAGTCGCTGATCGAAGTGGAGAATTGCGGCACGATCGTGGCCGCGAGCACGGCCAAAATCACGACGACAATCATGATTTCGATCAACGTAAATCCTGACGATCGCTTCGCATACATAGCAACGGTTCCTTTGTCTCTTCCGACGCGTGTTTTGGTGGTTGCCGCCCCTGGGAAGCAGCCGCGCCCGCTGGCGGAGTTCGCATACGACAGCGAGTGGCGCGAGACTGGCGACTTCTATCAAGTTAGTTACGTTGCGAAGTAGCCACGGTCAAACGGCTCGGAGCAAAAAATCATCGGTTTCAAAAAATCGGCGGAAAATCGCATGCCGCCGCATCTAGGGGCGACAAATCCGCACGGTCTCGTACCGAAATCGAGTCTTGCGATGCGTTTGCGGCCGTCGTAGACAGCGATACGAGTGTGACTGTAGCCGACGACCGGCCGCGGCATCGTTTTCCATCTGGCCGTTGAATGACGGCAACGCGCTTTGCATTTCGGGTTCTGCCTTTTGTGTTCGGCCGGCGATTCTACACGGTCGGTTTGTCGCGTTTCGCAGGCGCCGGCGAGCGCCAAGCGCTGCCTTAGGGCCGGGATTATCCGGCTGTTCACGTTGTTCCTTCTTGGCATTTTGGGCCGGTCCGACAAGGGCTGCATTTTTCGTAGACCGCGAAAACCAGGATGTGCAGTTAATGTACGCGGAATGCACAGGACGATGAACACGCATGACGAACGAACTTCGTCAGACCAGACCCCCCATCCCCACACCGAGCGGCTTAAGAAGGAGACGAGGACAATGAGAACTCTGTTGGTTGTGCCGATGCTAGCGGTCGCAATGGCCCTGGCTTCGGTCCAGACCGCTGGCGCGGCATACTGCGGAGGCGGAAGCTTCTGCGAGTGTGCAAGCTGCTGTGCCGACAATTATTGCGGCTGCAAGCAAGAGTGCCATACGGTCATGAAGATCTGCAAGGAGATCGTCTACGAACAGCAGAACTACACCTGCTACAAAACGGTCTACGAAACGGTCTGCGAAAACAAATCGATCGACTGCGTGAAGTACGTCGCGGAAACCGCGTATCGCAACTGCGAATACACGGTCTGCAAACCGGTTTGGGAAACCAAGACCAAGGTTTGCAACTACACCGTTTGCAAGCCGGTCTGGGAAACCAAGACTCGCGAAATCTGCTACACCGTCTGCAAGCCGGTCTGGGAAACCAAGACCCGCGAGATTTGCTATACCGTCTGCAAGCCGGTCTACGAAACGAAGGAATGCCACTACACGGTCTGCAAGCCGGTCTACGAGACCAAGACCCAGGAAATCCACTACACGGTCTGCAAACCAGTCTACGAGACCAAGACGAAAGAGATTTGCTACACGGTCTGCAAGCCGGTCTACGAAACCCGCCAGTGCCACTACACGGTCTGCAAGCCCGTCTACGAAACGAAGACGCGCGAGATTTGCTACACCGTCTGCAAGCCGGTCTACGAGACCCGCCAATGCCACTACACGGTCTGCAAGCCGGTCTACGAGACGAAGACGCGCGAGATTTGCTACACGGTCTGCAAACCGGTCCAAGAGACCCGCGAATGCCACTACACGGTTTGCAAACCGGTCTACGAGACGAAGACGAAAGAGATTTGCTACACGGTCTGCAAGCCGGTCTACGAAACCAAGAGCCGCGAGATTTGCTACACCGTCTGCAAGCCTGTGTATGAAACCTGCGAACGCGAGGTTTGCTACACGGTCTGCAAGCCGGTTCACTATACCCAAACCGAGAAGGTGTGCTGCGGCCATTGGGAGAAGCAGGTGACCGAGTGCCCTGGCCCGGTGATCACCAAGTGCTGCCAGGAGCCTGGCTGCTGGTCGTGGGATCCTTGCTGCTGCCGTTGCGTGTATCACCCGGGCTGCTGCAAGCAGGTCCAGATGCAATGCCCCCCGACGAAGCTGTGCAAGTGCGTGTGGGTTCCGGAAGTGAAGGAGCGGACGGTCGATTGCGTGAAGTATGTGCAAGAAACGTGCACCAAGAAGTGCCCGTACACGGTGTGCAAAATGGTTGCGGAGACTCACACCAAGACCTGCAACTACACGGTCTGCCACATGGTGTCGGAGAACCGGGTGAAGACCTGCTCGTATCAGGTTTGCCACATGGTGCCGGAAGATCACGTCAAAACCTACACCGTCTGCAAGATGGTGCCGGAAACCTGCGTGAAGACCTGCAACTACACGGTCTGCCACATGGTGCCGGAAGATCACGTCAAGACCTACACCGTCTGCAAGATGGTGCCGGAAACTCGCGTGAAGACCTGTTCGTATCAGTGCTGCCACATGGTGGCCGAGGACCATGTGAAGACCTGCTGCTACACGGTCTGCCACATGGTGCCGGAAGAACGCGTGAAGAGCTACACGGTGTGCCACATGGTGCCGGAAAACCGGGTGAAAACCTGCAGCTATCAGGTTTGCCACATGGTGCCGGAAACCCACGTGAAGACCTGCGAATATAAGGTCTGCCACATGGTGTCGGAATGCCATAGCGTCGAGGTGCCCTACAAGTGCTGCCACATGGTGCAGGAGACCTGCGAGAAGCAAGTTCCCTACACGGTGTGCAAGCCGGTGCACTACACCAAGACGATCGTGTGCGAGCACTGCGTTCCGAAGCAGGTTGCCTACACGGTGACGCGCTGCGTGCCGAAGGTGGTTTGCAAAGAGGTGCCGGTGCAGGTTTGCTGCCCGGTCCCCTGTGCTTGCGAACCGTCGTGCGGCTGCGCGAATTAGCGAGCGGCTTCGGCCGCAGCTCCGACCTCTGCCCGGAGTAGAGGGAGGGAGTGGTTTGGTCGGTCTACGCGGCGGTCCGGTTCGCAAGAGCCGGACCGCTGCTTTTTTGGAGGAAGGCTATAGGCTTGAGGCTACAGGCTTGAGCAGGTCGCACGGCATGTTGCCGACCCGTATGCCACTGGCAAGCGAACTCTGCCAGTGTGGCCGCCGAGCGCGGCCGCAGGTGCCACAGATCTCCCCCATTCAGCCCGAGCAAGACATCCAGCGTCGATCGTCGGGCCGGCACTGGCAGACTGCGCTTGCCAGTGACACACGCGAATGCAGTTGCCGGCGCCACACCGCCGAATTTATCGCAAGCCGAGCGCTTCATAGATCCGCGGATCAGCGAGGCTCTCGGCAACGAGCGTCGCGCGGCTGAAATCGTGGGTCCGGCTGTGCTCGCCCGGCACCGCGACGGCATACGTGCCCGCCGCGATCGCCGCCTGGCAGCCGTTGTAGCTGTCCTCCAACACCATGATTTGCCGAGGCTCGAATCCGAGCCGGGCCGCCGCTGCTTGATAAATCTCGGGATGCGGCTTCCCTTCCGTGACATCCTCGGCCGTCAGAATAAACGCGAACCGCGGCACCAAATCAAAATAGCCCAACACGCGCTCGGTAAAAGCCCGAACGCTGCTCGTGGCGATCGCTTTGCGGATTCGCGCCTTCTCGAGCGCATCGAGCAACTCGGCCAGCCCCGGCATCCGCTCGAGTTGCGTGTCCAAAATGCCCGAAAAAATTTGGGCACTTTCGCTCGTGAGCGTTTCGACCGTATCGGGCAATTCGTGCCAATCGATCATCATTTGCAGCGCGACGTGCGTCCGCCGCCCCATGATCTGGTCGAGCAAATCCGGCCCGAAGACCTTTCCCCGCCGCCGCAGCAATTCACCGCCGACCTGCTGATAAAGCTGTTCGGTGTTGAACATCAGCCCATCAAGATCGAACACGACAGCTTTGAGCGGAGAAGCTTCAGACATGGCGCCGGCGGGATAGATGGCAGGAAAAAGCGTGGAACCAGCAGTGTAGCGCATACGGGACGATTGAAAAAGGGCCGAACGCGGCTCTTCCTTGCTAGCGCCGCGGGCTCGGTCAATCGCGTTGGGAGCCCGCAGCGCTAGCAAGGAAGTTTGACTTGTCGCCACATTCTTCGATGTGGGGCTCTCGCCCGCCGCGGAATTTCGACCCACCTTTCCATTTACCATACCGCCGCAGCATTTCGACCATCGCTCGCCCGCCGCGGCGCTCCGTGCCGACGGCCAAACGGCCGATTTTGTACGAGCCGGTGATCCATTTCAAGGTGGCTTCGGCTAGCGGGCCGACGAAATCGAACAGCCGCTGCTCCGGATCGGCGAAAAACCGCTCCAGCAATTCGTGCCTCAACAGTTGTCCGGGCGTGAGCTGGCGGAACGCTTCGTCGTAGCCGACCTTCGGCGAGCAGTAAACTCCTTTCGCATTCCAGCCGAATTCGAACGCGATCGGGCGGCCATCGAGTTCCAGAAACGTCAATTGCAATTGCCCCCACTCGGCCAGTTGCCGGGCCAGCCGGCAATAATAGCCCAACATTTCCCGCGAATTGAGCACCGCCGTTCCGCCTGTCCCCTTCCATCCGCGGCATTCCACTTCGAAGCCGCGCCGCAACAACGGTTCCACCTGCTCCCGCCGCATGTCGCGCAAAACTGTCAGCGACAGCGAACCTTCCCTGCGGGCCCGATTCTCCATCCGCCGCATCTGGTGCCGATGGTTGCCGCTCCACGAGGCTCGATAGGCCGGCCAATCGTGATCGATCTCGATCGTGCCGACGCGGAATTGTTCGCGTCGATCGATCGCTAAACCGACCGATTCCAGTGCTGCAACGAATTGCATCCATCGCGGCGACTCGATCGCCACGCCGTCGAGCCAAAGCAGCCGCCACGGCAATCGGCCGACCGCAAGGGCCAATAGCTCCATTGCCGCGTCCGAATCGGCCGACGGATCCACGAGCAAATCGCCGGCCCACGACCAATCGTTGGTCGGCAGGCGTCCGACGCGAATCAATCGCTTGATCGTGCCGCCCAACAACGGCATTGCGGCCACAAGTTGACCGTCTTGCTCGACCGCCAGCGCCCGCAAACCCGCTCGCGGCGCCGCCGCTTCGATCCACTGCGCGACCAGTTCGGCCCGACCAATCGGCAATGCCACTTCGCTTCGCTGCCAAAGATCATCCCACGCCGCCGCCGCGTCCCGCAGCGCCGAAACCGATTCGAATTGGACCAATCGCGGTGCGGCCATAGCTGTACAAGCGATGAAACGGCGGTTGTCGAAGCGTGTGCCATGTCAACCATAGCTCCCATTGAAAGTCGCGGCATGACAAACTCGACAAACTTGGAACAATCGGCATGCGGACACTGGCGGCGGCCTGCCATTGGGGGTGTGCCACTGGCAAGCGCAGTCTGCCAGTGCCGATGCGCGAGTGGATTGCCAGTGATTTCGCCGGTTTGAACGGCAGAAATTTGCCTAGGATTCGGTCTCCCGCTGCGCTCGCACTGGCAGACTTCGCTTGCCAGTGGCACACCAGTGCCGGGACCGAGCCTTCTGCCTCCGTTCTCAGCGTCGTCTTCTCCCTCCGCGTCTCCGCGACTCCGCGTGAACTGATTTCGTGAACCCAAAATCCTTGACTTCCAGCCAGCAAATGTGCGAGGCTGATGGCGCCGGAATTCTCCGGCTTCCGGAACACACATGCGAGAGAGAGGTGGCCCATGACTTTGCGATGTCGGCTGCGCGGTCTTTTGCTTAGAAGCCTTCTGCGACGTTTGAACACCACTGGAATCGCCGTAATTACCGCCGCGATGGCGTTGGCGGTGGTTGCGAGCGATTGCCGGACCGCGGCGGCCGACAATGCCGCCCTTCTTCAATCGGAAATTCAAACCGGCGAATTCGGCTCGGCGCTGGCCACCGCTCGGCAATTGCCGGCTGGACCGCAGCGCGATCAAGCCCTCGCCCAAATTGCCGGTGCACAGAACGCCGCCGGCGATCGCACGGCTTCGCTCGCCACGATCGGCGCTATCGATGACGATCAATCCCGCACCGATGCCCTCAAATCGGCCGACACCGTGCCGGTCGCCAAAGGCGGCTTCGGCGGCAATCAAGCCGATTTCGACTCCCTCATCGAACTGATCACCACAACAGTCGCCCCAACATCGTGGGACACCAACGGCGGAGTCGGCACGATTGCACCATTTCCGGGCGGCGTGTATGTCGATGCCGAAGGTGTATTGCGGCCGGCATTGAATGAAGATCGCTCCGGTGCTCTGGCCGAATTGCGCCGCGAGGCGAGCCTTGCCGGCGCCACCGGCATGGCCGCCGAAGTTCATCACCGATCGCGATTGCGCAAGGTTTCTCTAACGCGGCTCGAACGGGCCGTGCAACTCGCCCGCGCCGCCGGCCGCCAACCGACCGAAGACATGCAATTGCTCGCCGGGCTGGAGCGAATCAAATATGTGCTCGTTTATCCAGAGACGCACGATTTGGTGATCGCCGGCCCGGCCGACGATTGGCAAACCGACGAGGAAGGCCGGATCGTCGCCAAGAACTCAAACCATCCGATCGTCCGGCTCGACGACCTGGTGGTCGTGCTCCGCTATATGCGCAGCGCGAGCGATGCCCGCTTCGGATGCTCGATCACGCCGACCGCCGACGGCCTGGCGCGGACCAAAGAGTTCGTTGCGGAATCGAATCGCTCGCCGCTCAAGCCGGGCCAGCGCGATCGTTGGCTCGAACAACTCCGCAGCCACTTGGGCAAGCAAACGATCGAAGTCAACGGCATCGACCCGCGAACCCGCGTCGGCCGCGTGATGGTCGAGGCCGATTATCGGATGAAACTTGTCGGGCTGGGGCTCGAAGATGGAGTGCTCGGCGTGCCCAGCTATTTGAGCACGATCACCTTGAACAAAGACGGCTCGGTGCCGCCGCTCGACGTGCTCCGCTGGTGGTTCACGCTCAACTACAACGCCGTGCAAGCCACCGCCGGCCACGACGCCTTCGAAATCCACGGCCAGGGCGTCAAGGTGCTCAGCGAAAACGAACTCCTCACGGCCACCGGGCAGCAAATCCACACCGGCCAAAGCAATCTGCTCAACGATCAGTTCGCCCACAATTTCACCGACCATTTTCCCGAACTGGCGGCAAAATACCCGGTGTATGCCGAACTGCAGAACATTTTTGACTTGGCCTTGGTCGGCGCCTTGATCCGCTCGGAAAAACTTGCCGAGCGAGCCGACTGGCATCTCACCTGCTTCGGCGACCCGAGTGAATACCAGGTGGAGCTTGCCGACGCGCCGCGCACGGTCGAGACGGTGATCAACCATCGCGTGATCGGCGGCGTGCATATTCTGGTCGGCGTCAGCGGCGGAGTGTCGTGCGATCCAACGCCGCTGGTGAAATCCGACGCGATCCGCACCGACTACGGTCGCCTGCAAGACACCCGCACGTTTTCGAAGCCGAAACCGAATTCGCCGGAAGTCTGGTGGTGGGATTGATATCGGATGCCTCCGCACTTTTGCCGAGGTCAAATGCGGTCGGTAAGATACAGTTGACTCAACCCGCGCCGTGATGAAATGTTACATTCAACGGTTACGACAAACGGCCAGACGACCCTCCTCGGCGAAGTTCTCCAAGCGCTGAACATCAGCCCTGGTGCGACGCTCGAGTACGAATTAGCTGGGGACCATGTGACCGTCCGAGTGCTCGGCGCGGTACATCCCCTGCATGGCGCTCGCCAGTGAGAAGGGAAGGGGAATGTCGTTCGCAGAGATTCGCCATGCCGCCGCCGAGGAGCGCTTGATCGATACAAGAAGACGAGCCTCCACTTCGTCGATTGTGTCGTTGCAGCAGCGGCCGTAATTCAGGGCGTCCCGATCGCCAGTTTCGACCGGGGCTTCTCGCAGCTTACCGACGTTCGCGTCAAACTCGATTGACGGACGAGAGTGCCTCGGCATGCGTCCGCAATTCGATTTCTGGCGACCTTTCCGGCGGTCGGCTTTGGTCGACCAGTTCCAGCAACTCCTCCGTCTCGGCCAATAACTGCTCGTGCGGATCGGCGGCGTCGGTCGCCGTGGGCCCGTCGTCGGCGCGGCGCGTTTGCGGGGCGAAGTTCACCGTGCGATCGATCAGGTAGAACGGCCGTGCTCGCACCTGATCGTAGATCCGCACGACGTATTCGCCCAGCATGCTGATGCCCAACGCGTTCAATGCTCCAAAGAAACTGGCGCTGAGGATATACGACGTCCAGCCGGGAATCGCCAAGCCGGTGAACAGCCGGCAATAGAGCGAAAACGTGCCGAGACCGAGAAACACGGCCATCGCCGCGCAGGCGATCAGATAAAACACCGTCAACGGCAACGCCGAAAACGAGAAAATGGCCGTCTTCGCCAATCGCATCAGTCCGCGCAGCGAAACGCGCGGCCGGGCGTCGTAACGCGCGTTGCGCTCGACTTCGATGCCGCATTGGCGAAAGCCGACCCATGACCGCAGGCCCGGCAAATATCGGTCGCGCTCGGCGAGCGTCACGATCTGGCGAACAGCGCGGGCATCGATCAAGCTGAAATTTCCTGCCTCGGCCGGAATCGGCGTCGTCGCCACGGAACTCATCAATCGGTGAAATGCTCCGAACAAGGCCCGCTTCCAGGCCCGTTCCTTTCGCCGCACGCGCACGGCATACACTATGTCGTACCCCTCGCGCCAGCGTTCCAAGAACTGACCGATGGCGCTCGGCGCATCTTGCAGATCGGAATCCATTAAAACGACCGCGTGGCCGCGAGCGTGTCGCAGGCCGGCTTGAACCGCCGCCTGATGGCCGAAATTCCGCGAGAAATGAATCACCCGCACATCGGAATAACGCGCCGCAAGCTGATCGAGCAATCGGCTGCTGCCGTCGCTCGATCCGTCGTCGACAAAGACGATCTCCGACCGCACCCGGCAACTGGCGAGCGCCATTCGCACCTGGCCAAGCAGCGACTTCAACACTTCGACTTCGTTAAAAACGGGCAGCACGACGCTTACGAGCGTGTCGTCTGCGGCCGGCCGCGTCGGCATTGCCGCAGCGTCGTAGTGTTCGCCAAGCGGCATATCGGCTTCCGGAACAATCGTTTGCAATCGGCACCTATCGTTCGTTCGAGCGTCGTTAGCCCGCAGCGCTAGCAAGGGAATGCTGAGTGCTGGGTTTTCGCAATCCACTGCATTCCCTTGCTAGCGCTGCGGGCGCGGAGGCGCATGCCGTGGCGTGCGCCGCCGGAGTTGCGCCACCAGCACGATTCCGCCAAGCAAGCCTAGCCCACAGAGCGACAAAAACCGGCCCCAACCCAGGCTCTCAGGCTGAAACTCGAAGCGAACTTCCGACGTGCCTCGCGGGCAAAGGCACCCCAAAAAATCGCCATCCACGCGCAAGACCATCTGCGGCCGGCCGGCGATCCAGCATTTCCATCCGGGATGAAAACTCTCGGACACAAACAATAGCCGCTGGGCTGGAGCATCGGCTCGAAGACGGATTTTGCCGGGCCGGTCGTCGAGAATCGTGACGATCCCGGCAGGCCCGCTATCGAGCGCGATCGGCTGCTCGACAAGCGCCGTCGATTCCAACGGAATCCGGTTTATATCGTGCGCCGGATCGCTGCTGAGCTTGATGACGGCGAATAGCTTCGTTCGCGGCAAAGGATTGTCGATGCTCAGCCAGTCGCCGATGCGAGGGGCGAAGCCCAGCTCTCGCTCCAACGTAAATTCATCGGTTGCGGAACCAACATTGGCCACCCGCAAGGCGGCCGCATCGCGATAGTCGAGCCGTCGAGCGGGCTCCAGGCCGGCGTATCCGTCCGCAAATTTCCACCCGCTGAGCAACAGCCGATCGCCCCGATGTACCGCCGGTTGGTTCGGCTGCGACAAATCGACTGCAATGCGCAGACTAGGCGAAGACCGCGGCGGATCGCCTCCGGCAATGAAATTGGCCAGCGTCGTCGTTTGCGGATATACGGCGTAGCTGAGACCATACGCGCCCAGGTCGACGGCCGCCAACAAGATCAGCGCCGCGCGCGCCCGCCGAATGCCTCGCGAACTCCACCCGATTAGCAGCCCAGCGCTGCCGATCAGCAGGGGGCCGGTCCACCGCAGCAGAGCATCGGACACGCGCGGCCCGGACGGCGGACCCGACCTTGGCCAATGCGGTTCGGCTTCCCACAAAACCGGCGCGAGGGCAGCGAGCGCGACGCTCAGCCCGAACAACAGCCAAATCGCTCTCAAGCCGGCGCGGTTTTGGTTTGTCGATCGAACCAACTTCGCGAAGCCAATTGCCGCCAAGATCGCGAGGCCAAAATGAACGAGTACGATCGCGCGGCACGGGAAGCGAAAGCGATTCATCACCGGCAACCACCCGCCAAGATTCGCAGCCGGCCCGTATCCGCCCAGTGCAATCAGCAGCCCCACGATCACTAGCACCAGCGCGCCCGACACCAACGGTCGCATGCGGCGCGAATGTTTCGCGCTGAACAGGCACCAGACGGCCAGTAGCAACGTGACCGAGCCGGCGTAGCAGCCGTATTCATGCGTATTGCGGCCGACCGTACGCGTGGCAAACAGATACGGCGCCACGAACTGCGTAAGGTTGAGCGGATGCAGCGAGCCCCAATTGTGGAACGACGCGTCCGCCGCTTGCCGCGACGATTCGCCGAGCGCTTCCCAAGTCGGCAGAAGCTGCACGGCGGCGATGGCGAAGCCAAGAGCGATCCAGGGGATTAGGGGCGAGGGGCGAGGGGCGAGGGGCGAGGGAGAAGGGGGCAGCGGTTGCGGGCCAGGGGGCAGAGACGACAGGGCAGCGCGGCGGGAGCGGGTCACGAGCAGGGCGTAGCCGGCTTCGGCGATTAGCGAATACCACACGTATTGCGGGTAGCCGATGAGCAGTTGCGACGCGGTCAGCAGCGCAATCGCGACGCCGGCGAAGACTTTGTGGTTTGGTGCGATGACCGGTTTCGGCCGCAAGAACACATCGATCGCAATCAATAGCCAAGGCAAGTGCGCCACCACCGCCACGGCATTCACGTGCACGAAGTGCAGCATCGTGAAGCCGGAAAATGCGAACGCCATTCCGCCAAATAGGGCCGCATCGCGCGGTAGCCGCCATCGCCGCAGCAACCAATACGTGCCCACGAGCAGCAGCGGATAATTGACGAGGCATTCTAGATCGAATGCCACCGCGAGCGGCAAGAATCGGTAGAGCAGAAAATGCAACGGATGATAGCCGCCGAGTTGGCCTTCGCCCGTCAGATAAAATCCGCAATACATTTGCGGCGACCAATCGAATGGGTCGCCCGCAGCGAGGCAGCGAGCATAAAACGCCCGCAGCGGCAGATGAAACGCCCCGAGATCGTCGGCCGTATAGACGCGGCCGGCCAACATCGGGATGGCCATCGCGATTGACAATCCAGTGCAAACCACGAGCAGACATTTGAACAAGGTCCGCCCTCTCCTGCCGCGAACTCCCAAAGGAGTTCCCATCCCGTTCGGCATCGAGCCGCGCTTGCGGTTTTTCGCCGCCAATCGCTCACCGCAGCCCAATGCATTGCCGGGCAATGGTTCGGGCGCATCAATCAACCCGATCGCTGCCGCACATTGCTGGACAAGCCGGCAATGGCACCCGGCATCGAGCAACCTTGCAATTGCGGAAGGCATAGTTCGAGCGCCCGGGCTATGCGGTTCCGAACGTCACAAAAGAATTCCAACGGCCGGCGCGCGTGATCAGTGCGCCTGGGTCGGTCGTCAGATCGCGCAGATGCGGAACGTTCAGAATCTTGAACGGGCTGCGGAGCGGCTGCCATGCTTCCCCACGCTGCTCGATGCGGCCTTCGGCGATCGGACCCAGCCGATCAGCCGCCAGACCGAGATACGACACGCGCGACGGATCGAGCCCCATGATCCGTGCCACGGTCGCATCAAGCGCCGTAAGATTGCTGCCCACCAGCACCAAGCCGAGTTGCTTCGGGCTGCCCATGATCGGGCCATCGCCCTCCATGCACGTGATGCCGTCGACGATGGCCACGGTTTTTGTCAGCGTCGCGTTCAGGTCGAACACCGTTTGCGGGATGCCGGCGTAGTGCAGCACGTTTTTGGGCCAACCGTAGGCGATGCCGGGCAGCGTGCCGTAAAGATTCTTCATCGAAGCGGTGAAGCCGACCCAATGATGTGTCTTCAACTTCGGCATTGAAACGACCAGATCGGCTTCGGCAATCGAGCGTGGAAAATAGAATCCCGTGAGCCGACTGACGCCGCCCCGGTTGGGCACCCACACGGCTTGCTCGTAGTTCAGGTCGGCGAAATCGAGCCCGGCCGAATCGAGGGCCGATTGAACGCCTGATTCCACGAGCGCCATCTCGGTATCGCGCACGTGCCCCGGTCCTTCGCCCACGACAACTGTCGCTCCCCAGCGGCGAAACACCGCGGCCGCGGCCAAAAGCATCGCCGGATGCGTCGTCATTTGCGGCGACTTGCGCGATGGCTCGACGAGATTCGGCTTAAGCAGCACGCGCTTGCCCGCAAGCGTTGCCGGCTGCAAACCGGAGGCCAGCAGCCCGTCGCGAATGGTCTGTTCCAGCGGGCCGTCGTACCGCTGATTGCGAGCGATAAACACAGCCGCCTTCGGGCCGAACAGCCTGCGAACCATCGGCCATGCACACAGTCCGGCAAGTGCCGTCCCGCATCCGACGAGCAACGCGCGGCGATCGAAATTGCCACGTGCGTTGGACGTGCGCGAAGCACCGAGATCGGTCGGCTCCGGCGCAGCGAATTGAAATTGGTGTGTCATGCAGATTTTCGAGATGCCGAAAGCGCGACCAGTGGGCAGTTCGTGCCGAGCGAGGCCAAGCTCAAAAGCGCCAATTTGAACGCGGCGCCGTCGCGGCGCATCGTGCGGCGGTATGCGGCTTCCAGCCAACTAGCGGCGCCAGCGGGAAAGCGATCGTGTGCCGCAAGGCCGATCAAGCCGTAGGAGAGCGATGCCGACGTCGTCTCGGCCGAAAGGCTCGACGCGAGAAAATCCAACGAACGTTTGATCCGGCCATCGGCATCCGGCTGGCCGGCGAGCGCGAGCATTGCCAAACCGGTCGGTTGCACGTGCGGGCGAAGCTCTTGCCCGAGCACGATCGTGTTGCCGTAGTTGCAGCCACCGGCCGGCAGCAGCCGATCGATCAGCATCGCGAGCGCCTCTCGCGTTCGCGGATGCGCGGCGAAGCCGGCCGCTTTCAGTGCGACGACATGGATCGCCGTCGGCTCGACCCAAGAATAAGTGCCATTCACCCACGGCCAGCCGACAACGGCAGATTTTCGCAGCAATTCATCTGACTCCGCCGAATCACCGGCGGTTTGCAAAATCCAGTTCACGGCTCGCGATGTGTCGAAGAGATCGGTCGGGGTGGCGGGCGAAGCGGATGTTCGGGCGATGGCAACCGTGGCAAGAACCGCCCAACCGGTGGGCCATGCTGGATTTGGTTGCGAGGGATTCGCGGGCGGCGACCCAGGGAAGGCCGACGCAGCGGATGGCGAGTGGAGGGTTTTGGATCGATCTTCGTTGGGCTTGGGGTCGGATGGTGGGATCGTGCTCACGCTGCCGTCGGGCGATTGGCAATCCGCGAGCCAACGGAGCGCCGATGCGGCCGAGCGGTTCGCGGCCGATAGCGCGATTGCCGCCAGCGCTGTGGGCTCGCTGCTCGCCGGTCCCTGCGGATGATATCCGCACGGGATCTGCGTCGAGAGCCGATTCAGCAGTTCATCGTTCCAAGCCATGCAACCGTCCTAATCGATCCGCGGTCGCGAGCAATGCGCGTCGAAAGGAGCAGGCACACTCCCTGTGCCGTCCGCCCTGCTTTTATGCGCCGCCGGCCATCGGGTTCCGTGCGGAGTCGTGAAACATCGATTGGCCCGTGGCGGTGCAATTGCGCAGCGTGGGCCATAAAAAAAGATAGCTTTGCCTCGTGGTCGGGGAGCGAGACACGCGAAAATCCCGACAGTTTTTCCCGAACGGCCGGAACATGACCCTGCTCTCCATTGCGCCTGCCGACGCCGCTCACGAACAGCGCGATCGAACGTCCGAACCGATCAACCCGCTTCGCTGGCCAAGCTTCGGTCCGCCGATGCGGCGCTGGGCAACGGCGCTCAATGTGATTGGACTGCTGCTGTTGGCGGTCGTGTGCCGATGCCGCGATCTGGGAAACCTGCCGGGCGTCAATGGGGATGAGGCGTGGTACGGGGTTCAAGCCGAATTGCTTCTCCACGATCGGCCGATTCCGTGGCGAACGCCGAGCGGCAACTTGCTCAATCCGCTGTTCTTCGTGCCGCAATTAGCGATCCACGCCATTTTCAAACCATCGTTCGTGGTGTTGCGCAGCACGGCAGTGTTCAGCGGGCTGGCGGCCTTGGTGCTCAATTTCTGGCTCTGCCGACGCGTCTTTGGCCGCAGGATGGCGATCATTTCGACAACCGTATTGGCGGCGCTGCCGATCGATATTGCGTATAGTCGGTTGGCTTGGGACGCCAGCCAATCGCTTTTGGCAGCGTTGCCTTGCGTCTACTTGCCGCTTTGGGCAATCGTCGACGCTCGGCGAAAGATCCGGCTGAGCCTTGCAACCGTCGCGGCCTTGCTGCTGGCGATCCTCATTCATCCGACAAACCTTTTTATTGCACCGATTGCGATTACGTGTTTGGGGTATGCTTGGCGGAGCAAATTAGTTCCGGCCGCCCGACGAGTCGCGGCGTTTCGACCGGGCTCTCGCCGTAGCGTTGCATGGAGCGCCGCAGCGGCAATTCTCGTCGTGATCGCTGGATCGATGGTGGTTCAACGATCGGCGGGGCGCATGGCGTGGCTCGAAACCCCGCTTGCGCGAGGTGCAAACATCTCGCAATACGGCGAATTTCTCATGAATTTCGGCCGTTTGTTCTCGGGGGCCACCGAATACGAATATATTTCGGGTGCCATCGGAGCGTCCGGATCCAACGCTTCGGCGCAGGACCCGGTACGCTGGCAATACGTGCCCTATGACTTAGCCGCCTGGATCGTGGGCGGCTCGATCCTCTGGGGAATAGCCGGCGCAATACGCCAGGAACGGCCCGAATCGACTTGCTTGTGTCTTGGATACGGAGCGAGCCTGATCGGTTTTTTCCTCGTGGCAGGGCCGGGTGCGCTTGCTCCCGGTGTCGAACGGTACGCCATCTGGATGATCGCTCCGGCAGCCATCCTCGCGTCGATTGCAATTGGATCATGGCAGGATCGCGGCGGCCGCGCGGCGGCGATCGCAACGAGCGGCGCGATCGTGATCGGATGGTTGCTGTTGCTCGGTTTTCAAACGAATTGCCTCGATTTCATGCACGATTCCGGCGGTAATTCGCATCGAACGTTTCGCACCGCGGCGATCGAGCCAAAGCAAGCTGCGCTCGAGCAAATCATCGCCAAAAGCGAGCCGGGAAAGCCCGTGCGGATCGTCACCAGCGAATGGTGGACTTATTGGCCGATGCGCTATCTGAGCTTCGCCGAGGACTCAAGCAGGGGCGGGCAGATCTCGGTCGAACAGCGGACAAGCGCCGCTGAACAAGCATTGATTCTCTCCGCGGGCGAACTTGATCGTGGTCAGCTTTGGTTTGTCGAGTTCACCGACACCGCGGCCTGCAAGGCGCTGTGGCAAGCGGCCCGGAACGCCCGGTTGCCGCTTCGGGAAACAACGATCGTCGATTTTGCCGGCCGGCCGATTCTATCGCTCTTCCTCGTGGATTCCGCCGCGGATGGCCCGGCAAACGTCGGCGAAAATTCAGAGTCGCCGGGCAGACTGCATTTCGCCCGCCAATCACGACATCCGATTGTCGAGAAAAAAATTAAAGAACTTGATTTGACAAGCCGCGTGTCCGAACTACGTTTCCTTAGCGGGAACGACGATCGCAGTTGATCGACGCAACCGACACGGCCTTCGGGCTGTGGTAAAGCACCGATTGAGTCGCGACATCCGCCAACTCATCCGGCACGATTCGTCCGGTGCAATGTTTTTGGTCTGCTCTTCGAGATCATTTGTTTGCGTTTACTTGGGTTCTGCCATTCGACTCCTGGTCATCGCCGAGTGGATTGGCGACATCCGGCCGAACCCGCTTACTTTGTCACAACGGTAGTTCGCCGGCCGGTTTGGCTTGCCGGCCGGCTACCGAATGTTGGAGGAGGGCCATGAAGAGTTTTGCTTTGAAACTGCGTAAGTTCCTTGTGTCGGAAGATGGGCCCACCGCGGTCGAATATGCGGTGATGCTGGCCCTGATCGTGATCGTGTGCCTGAGTGCGATCAGCACGTTGGGCACGAATGCCAAGACGACCTTCACGAACGTCGGCAACTCGGTGGCTGGCAGCTAGATCAACGGTTCGTCCGACCCAGGCAGGTTCGTCGTTCGGCACGCAGCCTGGGCCGACGTGCAAGTCGCGGTTGCCGCGCGGTGCGGCAGCCAACGTGTTGTGTTTGAGCCGCTGGCCGGCCGACGTTCGGCCGGCAGCGGCGATGATTCGAACGAGTTTCCATTAAATATCGGCGGATCGATTGCCGGCCTTCAGGACGGACAAAAAGCCGCCCCATTCGGAGAATTGATATGAAGAATTTTGCCTCGAAAGTGCGTCGTTTCATGGTCTCGGAAGACGGTCCCACCGCGGTCGAATATGCCGTGATGCTGGCCCTGATCGTCATCGTCTGCCTGAGTGCGATCAGCACCTTGGGCACCAACGCCAAGACGACCTTCCTCAACATCGGATCGTCGGTTTCCAGCTAGTTCGCGTATGCTTCGCCCCGCGCAGGCTGCAATTCCGGCTTGTCCGGTTTGCAGCCTGTCGCTCGGCGGAAGCACGGCCAACTTAAAGGCGGTCAGGCTACACGCTACAGGCTACAGGCTTCAGGATGCAGGCAACCAATCAGCCTGTGGCCTTCAGCCCGTAGCCTTCAGTCTTTTGATGCTCCATGACCTATGCTTTCCATGTCCATTGACCTGCGGGTCAACCTCCGATTCCCATAACCCGAGCCTGGAAAGCTAGCCATGTTCAACCATTCGGCAACCGCGAGCGATCTGATGCACCACTGGAATATTTGGCTTGTGACGGTCACGTTGATCGTGGCCGCGGTGATCGATGGCATGAAACTGAAGGTGCCGAACTGGCTGACGCTGCCGATGATCGTCAGCGGATGGATTTTCAATTTTGCCGTCGGCGGATGGGCCGGACTCGGCTGGAGCATGGTGGGCATGGCTGTCGGATTGGCCCTGCTTCTGCCGGCCAATATCATCGGCGGTATGGGAGAGGGTGACGTGAAATTACTGGCAGGCGTCGGCGCCTGGGTGCTACCGGAGACGACGTTTTACGCATTCTGCTGGTCGGCCGTGATCGGTGGAGTCATTGCCGTGGCAATGATTCTGTGGCGGGGCGGCTGGCGCAAGCATCGCGATCAATTCCTGATGATCTATAGCGAGATCATGACGATCGGCAATCCGTCGGAGCTGTCGGCGATTGCCGCGGAGCGGAAGAGTTCGATGTTGCTACTGCCCTATGGCATTCCGATCGCCATTGGCACGATCGCCTATTTCGCTTGGACCGGCATGCTTGGGCTGTTGTAGTTGCGAAGTCGAAATTTTGTTTCCGATAGCGGCGACAGCGTACGAACGTGAGCGGATAGGCTGGAGAAATTCTGCCGATTGTGCCGAACAAATCGAGTGATGTCGCTGCGCTCGCGGATAGGAAACACTCGCGCGACGGCTAAGCGATGCGAGCAGCGGCCGTCCACGGTTAACGAAGATGACGAGGATGCGGCGCCTGCGGCTTTTGATAAAGCCGGATGGCTGCGCAAGCCAATCTAAATAGTGGAAGTTGGAAGAAGGAAGCGGTCTGCTGGCAAACGGATTGCCTGGCGGACCGATTCGTCCGGCCGAACCCCCGTTCGACCGAGCTCTTGTGATTCTGCGGTTTCCGAACTTCCGTCCGGCATGCCGGCGAAGAAGGAGCGACGATGCGTTCCAAAACAATGCTTCTACTCGTGCTCGCGCTAGGCTGCGGGCTTGTTGCGTCGGTCGGCATTAGTCAGATGCTTCAGAAGACCGACGCCCCCGCCGGCGACACTTCGCCCGTTTGGGTTGTAAAGACCGATATCAAGCGGAACGATGCGCTCACGGTCCAGAATCTGAATCTGGAACAATGGCCCAAGGAAAAAATCCCACCAGGAGCGCTCGGCAAGCTGGAAGAAATCGAGGGCAAGCGGGCTCGGGTGAACCTGTATGCGGGCGAAGCCGTCCTCGACAAAAAACTGCTAACCAAAGACGAACTGACGGCGTCATGGAAGATTCCGAAGGACTTCCGGCTGTATACAGTGCAGGGCGATCCGCTGAGCTCCCAGGGCGGACTCTTGCATCCGGACGATCGGGTCGACGTGTTGGTGTTCGTCGCGAAGGCCAACGGCATTGCCATGACTGGCGCCAAGACGATCTTGCAAGATATTCGCGTCTTTGCCGTGAATGACCAAGTGCAAACCACGGATGATAAGGCGGCCGAATCGATCGCCGCGAAGACGGTCACGCTGCTGGTAACTCCGAGTCAAGCCGAAAAGCTCGTCCTCGCCAGCGAAATCGGGAAAATCAAGCTTGTCATGCGCAGTGGCGATGATAGCGGCGCCATCGGCCGCGACGGGGTGACGATGAACGACTTGTTTACCCCGGAGAAAGCAGACCGCGATCATGAAGACATGAATCCGCCGGCGAATGCCAAGCCCGGACTCACCGCGCTCTTGAATCAGCAAATTCAGCAGCCGACCGCTGCGTCCCCGGCGCCACAGCCGGAGCAAATCGCGCCGCCGGAGACATTTGCGATGCAAGTGATCCGCGGAACTGAAATCACCGAAGCGGATTTTCGCCGCAAGATCGACGACCCCACGCACTGGGAAAACGCCAGTTCAACCGTGATCAGCGGTGGATCGCAATCGCCGTCGGAGCCGGACGCCTCGCTCCCGGTCACGGGCAACAACACGCTGAAATTGCCCCCGATGGGGCCGAAGGCCAACGATACGAAGCCAGGACCCTCGCCAAGCGGCAGCGGACGCACTTAGTTGACTGTTCGAGCGAATGGTCTGACGACCAAACCCGCCCGCGCGGCATCACCGCCGGCGGCACGATAAGGAAGGACACGGATGTTCAAGCACTGCTCGCGGCGGTTTTGCACCGGCCTACTGGCGATCTCGGCACTGACGTCGGCTTGGCTGACCGGGTTGGCCCAGGCGGCTGATCCCCCGCTGACTCCCCTTTCGCCCCCCGTGATTCACAAGGTCCAATCGGCCAACGATCGATTGGAGATGACCGTCAACTCCAGCCGATTGTTGACGCTCGACCAGAAGATTCCTCGCGCGCAGGTCAATAACAAGGACATCGCCGACCTCACGCCGCTTGCGCCAAATGTCATTCAGATCTTCGCCAAGAAAGCGGGCGTAACGCAGGTCAATCTGTGGGACGAACACGACCAGATCTTTTCCGTCGATGTGGTCGTGGTCGGCGATGCCCGCGAGTTGAGCCTGCTTCTGCAATCGCAGTTCCCGCACGCGGCAATTAAGGTCCAGCCCTCGGCGAACAGCGTCATCCTCTCGGGCTTCGTTCCCGAGCCGGAGCAGGTCACGCAAATCGTCAAGATCGCCGAGGACTACTATCCGAAGGTGATCAACGCGTTGCGCGTCGGCGGCGTGCAGGAGATCATGCTGCACGTCAAAGTGTTTGAAGTGTCGCGAACGAAATTACGGAACCTCGGGTTCGACTTTACCCATTCCAACGGAGGCAGTTTCTTCGGCTCCAGCATCAGCGGCCTGCTCGATGCGGGCAAGGAGACAACCGGGAGCGCGATCACCAGCGGCGCCGCGAACGATCTGGCCGGCGACACGATGCGATTTGGCATTGTCAGCGGGTCGGGCAATACGGCGTTTTTCGGCTTCATCGACGCCATGCGAAAATATAGCTTGGCGAAGGTGATCGCCGAACCGACGCTCGTGACCATGAGCGGCCGGCCGGCGAAGTTCAACGACGGCGGCGAAATCCCGATCCTCGAGCCGGGTGGTCTTGGAACCACGACCATCGATTGGAAGAACTTCGGCACGGAAATCGATTTCGTCCCGATCGTTTATGGCAATGGAGGATTGCGACTCGAAGTGAAGCCGCGGGTCACTCAGCTCGACTACAGCATCGGCGTCACCATCCCTGGATCGACATCGGTCACTCCCGGCTTGGACGTGCGCGAAGTCGACACCGGCGTCGAGATGAGGCCGGGCCAAACGCTCGCAATCGCCGGGCTGCTTTATAAGGAAGTGGATTACACGAATACGGGCATTCCGGTGCTGGCCGACCTACCGTGGTTCGGCGCCGCGTTTCGCAGCACCAGCGAACAGGTGAACGAGAAAGAACTGTTGATTCTCGTGACGCCCGAATTGGTGGACGCGATGAACCCAGGCGAAGTGCCGCCCTGCGAGCCGGGTAGCTGCAGCGTCAGCCCGAACGATGCGCAGTTTTATGGCCGCGGGTATCCGGAGGTGCCGGCTTGCGGACCGTGCGGAGCCAACTGGTGTGGCTCGGCGGCGTGTGCGCCAAACGGGGTTGAAGGGGTGATCCCTCCGCCCGGAAAGCCCATCACCCCGGCGCCGGCCTACGACGGTCCTCGATCGTCGTCCGACACCGGCTCGGTTCCGTTGGACCCGAATCAGCCGATTCTCTTCACGCCGTCCAGTCCGTCCAATCGCGCCAACCCGCAAAATGGTCCGGCAGGAAGCGCCGCGTCTCGCGGCGAGCAAGCGCCGGGATTCGTTGGTCCGATCGGTTATGACGTACTTAATTGAAGACCGAAGCACGACAGCGAACCTGCAGTGGAACTTGCCGGCGGCGACAATTCATGTTCGACCTCCGGCGCTAAGCTATGGTTGTAGGACTCGCCGCGGGTTGCCGGGCTGGCTAGCGCTGTTTGCCCGGCAATCGCCAGTCCGCGAAAATTCGGCCCACGATCGAATCCGACGGAACGATTCGGCGGCTCATTTCGCAAACGCGAATCGCCACCGGTGCAATCCAACATGAGCAACGTCCTAAGACTAGCGATCGTCGATCCCAGCGACTCCTCTCGGGAGTCGCTGAAGGCGATCTTGTTGGGACTGGAGATGGTCTGGCTCGAGGCCGAGTGCTCGCGTTACGAATTCTTTGCCGATGTCGTAGCCCAAACGCATCCGGATATCGGCTTGGTGGTGCTCGACAACGATCCAGATAAAGCACTTTCGCTGGTCAGCCAGCTTTCGGAAGCTTCGCCGCAATGCAGTGTGCTGGTCGTCAGCGGCTCGAGCGATGGCGGATTGATCTTGCGAGCGATGCGTGCCGGGGCGAAAGAATTCCTTCCCAAGCCGGTTCGGATCGAGGATTTGGTCTCGGCGCTCGAGCGGATTCGCGAGCGGCGATTTGGCCGCGGCGACGTTCGCACGCGAGGCAGCACAGTAATTGCCGTTGCAGGCGCGGCGGGTGGCGTCGGCACGACAAGTCTGGCGGTGAATCTCGGCTGTGCGTTGGCACGGGATCCGCAGTATTCGGTCGCGCTCGTGGACCTCGATCTCAGCCTCGGCGATGCCGACGTGTTTCTCGACACGATCCCCGATTACACGCTGGTGGATGTGGCGCAGAACGTCACGCGCCTCGATTTCACGTTGCTCAAACGATCGCTGACGAAACACTCTTCGGGCCTGTTTCTCTTGCCGCGGCCGGTTCAACTGGAAGACGCGAAGCTCGTCACGCCCGACGACCTGCAGCGCGTCATCGGGCTGTTGAAGGCCACATTCACGCATTTGATCCTCGATCTGTCGAAGTCGTATAGCCCGCTCGACATGGTCGCGATGCAAACGGCGAATCACGTGCTTCTCACGACGCAACTCGATTTACCCTGCCTGCGCAACGTCGTGCGGTTAATGATGTCGTTCGGCGAAATCGAAGGGCTGAAAGACAAGATCAAAATCATCGTCAACCGGGCGGGGCTCGATTCGGGCCAAATCAGCCTCAAGAAAGCCCAGGAAACCATCGGCCGCGATATCTTCTGGCAATTGCCGAACGAATACCGGACGATGGTCGAGGTGCGCAACAACGGTGTGCCGCTCATCGAGCAGGCGCCGAAGGCCGCCATCACGCAATCGATCGTCGAGCTAGCCGAGGCAATCATCGGCGATGCCAAGCAGCCTGCGGCCGCCGAAACGGCCGGAAAATCCGGCACATCCCGATGGCTCAGCTTCTTCGGCGGCAAGCCAAAGAGCTGATCGGACCAGCGAAATCATGTGCCGGCTAAAAAATCGCTCCGATTGCAACGCCCGCTTCGCATTCGAACACTAGCCCGAAGCGTTAGCGAGGGATGCGCCGCCAAAAGACGTCGCATCCATTCTTCGTCCTCACTCCGCTAATTTGTTCGGTGCACTCGGGTGCCACTACTGATGGGCAACCCGGTAGCGCGAAGCACCGACCGTTACCGCGGCAATTGGCTCGGTGCCCCCATCTCAAACCCATAAGCTATGGTTCTTCGGGGCGAGGTTTGCCGACATGCGGGCCCAAACCGCGCGATCTCCGCTCGACAATTCACCGAATCGATTATCAGGACGGACGCCGCTATGCCACCACTGAAACCACTTCCGACTGGCCGGCCGACCGAGAAGTCGCAAAATTCTGATTTCGAAGCGCTGAAGCGCCGCATTCACACCAAGCTGGTCGACAAACTCGATCTGACCCGCGTCGGCGAGTTGGAAGGGGATGTGCTGCGCCGCGAGATTCGGCTGGTCGTCGAACATCTCTGCGACACCGAAGACACGCTGCTCAACCGCGCCGAACGTGAACGACTCGTCGAAGAAGTGCTTGACGAGACGTTCGGCCTGGGACCACTCGAACTGCTGCTCAAAGACCCGACGATCAGCGATATCTTGATCAACGGTCCGAAAAACATCTATGTCGAACGCCGCGGCAAGTTGGAAAAGACGACGGTTCAGTTCCGCGATAACAACCATTTGATGCAGATCATCGACCGGATCGTGTCGAAGGTAGGTCGCCGCGTGGACGAAGTGTGCCCGATGGTCGATGCCCGGCTTTCCGACGGCTCTCGTGTGAACGCGATCATTCCGCCCTTGGCGCTCGATGGGGCTTGCGTTTCGATCCGCCGTTTCGGCTCCAATCCGCTCAAGCTCGAAGATCTGTTGAACTACAAGGCCTTCACGCCCGAGATGGTGATGCTGTTGGAAGGGGCGATCAAGGCGCGGCTGAACATCGTCATCTCCGGTGGCACCGGCTCCGGCAAGACGACGCTGCTCAACACGCTGTCGAGCTTCATTCCCAATACCGACCGTATCGTGACGATCGAAGACGCAGCCGAATTGCAATTGCAGCAAGACCACGTCGTGCGGCTGGAAACGCGTCCGCCGAATATCGAGGGCAAGGGAGCCATCACGGCGACCGATCTCGTGAAAAACGCGCTGCGCATGCGGCCCGAACGAGTGATCATCGGCGAGTGCCGCGGCGCCGAGACGCTGGATATGTTGCAGGCCATGAACACGGGCCACGAAGGCTCCATGACCACGCTCCACGCCAACACGCCGCGCGACGCCATCGCCCGAATGGAAACGATGATCACGATGTCGGGCTTCGAATTGCCGCTCAAAGCGATGCGCCAGCAAATCGCGAGCGCCGTCGATCTCGTCGTGCAGGCCAATCGCCTCCAAGGCGGGCCGCGCAAGATCACGCACATCACCGAGGTGGTCGGCATGGAGCAAGACACGATCGTCATGCAAGACGTTTACCACTACCACCAGGAAGGCATCAACGAAGCCGGCCGCGCCTATGGCCGGTTTGAATCGACGGGTATTCGCCCGACGTTTATGGATCGGCTCGAGCAGGCGGGCGTGCGATTGCCGGCAAGTGCGTTCCGGCAGCGCGTGATGTTGGTCGACTAGCAGCCCTTTGAAGTATTGCCAACGAGTGATTGCTTGTGTGTGCCACTGGCTCTGCCGGTGTCCGAAATGGTCGGTATTTTCCTGCATTGGCGGAGCCAGTGGCACACGAAGACGCTCGTTCGAGTTTGAGAAGAAGATTCATCGTTCACTGTCTGAAATCTGCTCAATGCCGGTCATGTCATGAATCCGCTGTTGATAACGATCGCCGTGTTTGTCGCCGTGAGCTTGCTCGTGGCGATCGTCGCGATGTGGTTCCACGGCGGGGTCGAAACCAAAGTGGAAGATCGGTTGGCGCAGTTGACGGGCGCCAAGGTGGCCGGCGGCGGCAAGGATGGCTTGCTGAAAGAAAGTGGCGTGCTCACCCAGCCGCTCGATGCCACGCAAGGAATGTTGGAAGAATTTCTGGCGCGTTTCCGCGGCTTCAGCCTGTGGTTCGAGCAGGCGAATGTGACGATTACGGCATCGCGGTTCTTCGGGATTTGCGGCGCTTTGGCTGCGGTGGCCGTTGTCGGCGGGTTCGTCATGCGGTTGAATCCCGCCGTGTTGCCGCTGCTGGGATTGGGGGCCGGGATGATGCCGCTCATGTGGCTGAAATTTCGGCGCTCGAGGCGATTCAGCAAATTTGCCAAGCAATTGCCCGACTCGCTGGAATTGATCTCGCGTGCGTTGCGGGCCGGACACAGCTTGCAGGCTGGCTTCCACCTTGTGGCGGAAGAGACGAGCGATCCGATCGCCACCGAGTTTCGCCGTGTGTATGAGGAGCAGAACCTTGGCATCCCGCTCGACGAAGCCTTGCGCAACATGAACGAGCGCATGCCGAACGTCGATTTGCGGTTTTTCGTGACCGCCGTGATCTTGCAGCGGCAAACGGGCGGCGACTTGGCCCAAATCCTCGACAAGATCGGGCAACTGATCCGCCAGCGTTTCGAAATCTTTGGCCAGGTGCAGGCGCTGACGGGCGAGGGCCGGCTGAGCGGCATCGTGCTGTTGGCATTGCCGCCGGCTCTGTTTTTAGCCGTTTACAACTTGAATCCCGACTACGTCATGCCGCTCTTCACCGACCCGCTCGGCAAGCAAATGATGGCCGGCGGCGTGTTGTTGCAACTGTTCGGTGCGCTGGTGATCCGAAAAATCGTCAATATCGAGGTCTGAGCCGTGCTGGCCGCTAGCTTTCTCACATTCGACCGAGTTCTGCCGATCGCCGTCTTCGGGGCATTTGCTCTGGGGGCTTGGTGGCTCATGGAGATGCTCTCGGGCCGCAAGAGCCGGGCCGCCGATCGGCTCGACGAGTTAAGCAATCCGAACGCCCGGCGTCGCGAAGATACGCTCAAGACCAAGAAACCCGACGCGATGTCGAAGATGCTGGAGATGGCCACTCCCGCATTGTCAAAGCCTTTGCAGCCAAAGACCGAGCTCGAGCAAGGCCAACTCAAAGCCAAGTTGGCATCGGCCGGCTTTCGTAGCGACTCCGCCACCGGCTCGTTTCTCGGCCTGAAGCTGATTGGCTTGGTTGTCGGGCTGATGATCTTCGGCAGCGGAATGCTGGTTTTCTCGGGCATGAGCCAGAAGACACTGATCTACACGGTCTTTGGGGCCGGCTCGCTGTTCTACATGCCCGATTTCGTGGTTTGGATCATTTCGCGAAAACGGAAGAAGCGGATCTTCCTCACGCTCCCGGATGCCCTCGACTTGATGGTGGTGTGCGTCGAGGCGGGACTCGGCTTGGACCAAGCCATGCGCAAAGTGAGCGAAGAAATGAAACGCAGCGCCCGGGTGCTGTGCGAGGAATTCAGCCTGAGCAATTTTCAACTTCAGATGGGGCGCCCGAAGGCCGAGGTGCTCCACGAATTGGGGGCTCGAACCGGAGTCGAAGACCTGCGAAGCCTCGCGGCGATTTTGATTCAAGCCGACAAATTCGGTTCGAGCGTGGCCCAAGCACTCCGCGTGCAAAGCGATTCGATGCGCACGCGCCGCCGGCAGCTCGCCGAGGAAAAGGCGGCCAAAACGGCCGTGAAGCTGATCTTCCCGCTGGTGATCTTCATCTTCCCCGGTATTTTCGTAGTGCTCGTCGGCCCGGCCGCAATCACGATGATCCGCGAAATGTTCCCGGCCATGAACGGGCATTAGAGTCCGTGGTTGGCGTCGCGCGTGGCGCTGGCCAGCGCAGTCGGCCGGTGCAGGCCTGCGACTTGGCTTTGAGGCTTGCAAGATTCGACGCGACGACGTTCGGCCAACGGCGGCGTCGGATAGTGGATTGCAGGATCTAGCGGCGATCACACTGGCCGACTTCGCTGGCCAGTGGCACACAGCGGGTGGCACACAGCCAGTGGCACACAGCCAGTGGCACACAGCCAGTGGCACACAGCCAGTGGCACACAGCCAGTGGCACACAGCGGGTGGCACACAGCGGGTGGCACACCCAAAGATGCCACAACTTTCCGAATCCTGTCGAGAAGTCGTACTGTAGGAAATCAACAGTGCATTCGCAGGCGGGAAAGTCGCCGCATCTTAACGCCGTCGATGAGCCCAACCGATTGGATCAAGTCAATCTAAAGGGGATGGAGCGAATACGCGAGGCGGTGCTGCAATACCGTAGGGCGCAGCGGCCAATTTCCGATGATGGACAGTGAAGGCGCCGTGCCGCTGCGAAAAAACGCCGCACGTCGAGCCAATCGGTCCTTTGTTTCGGAGTCTTGCGCATGCTACGGATTGGCTTTGGTCTGGCTCTTGGGTTGGCCTTGCTAGCGACAGCATCCAATGCTCGTGCCAACGATTGGGACGATTTTTGGGATAGCGTGCACGTCGATTGGCATCGCAACAACGAATGGCCTCACCCGTTTACGGAAATCGATCGAGCGGCCACGATGGCTCCGTTTGCGGTGCAGATCGCCAACGGTTGGCAGCGCGAAAATCTGCTGGGCGAAGAGTATTTCAATGAAAATACGAAAATCCTCACCGCCGCCGGCCGCAATCGCATCCGCACGATCCTCGTGCAGAGCCCGCCGGAGCATCGGGTGATTTTCGTCGAACGCGATCTAAGCGACGAAGTGACCGCCAAACGGCTCGATTCGGCTCAGCAAGCCGTGGCGGCACTGCTGCCGCAAGGCTCGCTGCCCGATGTGCTAGTTTCAAACATGATGCCCGCTTCTCGCTCGGCGGAAGAGGTGAACTCGGAACTGAAAAGCTATATCAATTCGACTCCAACGGCCCGACTGACCGGCGGCGGGGCCAAGAGCGGCGGAGCGTCGTCGGGCGCCGGCGGCGGCGCGCCGGGCGGTGCGGCGAATTAATCGCGTTGGCCGGTGGCGTGGCGAGAATGCTTATCCAGATGCTGACACGATTGGCATGACCGCAGGGTTTGCGAGCGTTCGCCAAATGCCCGGTTCTACTTCAGTGAACCGCCGCCCTACGCCGATCATTGGAACGGGATAATCTGTCGTGCTCTCGGAGTGGGAAGATCGAGGCCAGCGAGGAATCGCGGCCGGAGCAGCGACGAACAAGGAGGTGTCGGGTGCGAAAGGAGTCGCTGGGGTGGGGCTTCGTGGCTTTGATGGCGTTGCTAGCGGCCAACGGCTGCAAGTCGACGTCGTCGAACGCCCCGACCGCCGCCAATAACAATCCCGTGAACGGCTCGGGCACGCGCTCCGCACTCGTCTCGGCGGGCAACGATCCGACCTCGCTCAACACCAAGACGCCGCCCCCAGGCCCCGACCTGTACGTATCCACCGCCCGGGTCTACGAAGGAACGCAAAACATCGAGGCGGCAAAGGCCCAATACGAGCGAGCCCTGAAAATCGATCCGGCCTATCTCCCGGCTCTGCTCGGCTATGCCCATCTGCTCGATACGCAAAAGGAATTCACCGAAGCCGACACATATTACAAGCTCGCGGTGAAGAAGCATCCCGAGGTGGCCGCCGTCTTCAACGACTGGGGAATGTCGCAGCAGCGCCGCGGACACTTGGAAGAATCGGCGAAGCTGTTGACGAAAGCCACAAGGCTTCAGCCGGAAAAGGCGCTCTATCGCAACAATTTGGCGATGGTACTGGTCGTGACGCACCGGCCGCAAGAAGCCTACCGGCAGTTGGCGGCGATTGAAGCGCCGCCGGTGGCGCATTTCAATGTGGCGGCGCTATTGCACCGCGCCGGCGACGACCACCTGGCGGCATATCACTTTGCCGAAGCTTCGAAGGAAGATCCAAAGTGGGAGCAAGCTCGGGAATGGGCCGAGCGACTCGGCGGGCCAGCAGCGCCGGTTGCGAACAATGCAATTGTGGTGTCGAGCGGACCGCGACTTCCGCCCCCCGATCCGCAACCCGACCCGGCGGCAGGGCAATATTTGGTGGCCCAACGAACTCCGATCGTCAATCAGGCCAACGCGCCTTCGCCGGGCCCGGCTCAGCCGTACATGCCAACCCAGCCGCCGGTGCCATCGCCAGAGCCGGCGATCAGCCCTTCGCCGAGCTACAGTGCTATCGACAATGGTTCGGCGCAAAACGGGGCGATCATCGTGAATCCAACGGCTGCAGAAAGTTCGCCGGCATACGGAGCGGTCACGCCGGGCCCTGTGACGCCGACGAGCGGAATCTCTTATCCGGCGCAATACACTTCCGCGTCGCCCGCAGTGAACGGCCCTCCGACCGGCGAATCGATTGAGGCCATGCCGCCGTTGCCGCCAAGCGCCGCGCCGGCCGGCGAATCGCAACGCGGCTTGGTGCCGTTGCCGCCGGTGCGATAACCGCCGCGGCGGCCTGTCGCCCGGAGTTGCCGACGACGAATCAGGCTTCGCCCGAGGGCTGAAGCCGTTTGAGCATCTTATCCAGATCGGCTTGCAAGCCCTTGAATCGCTTGATCGAGTCCGGCCCGTCCAGCTTCGGATTCGGAATCAATTCCGATTTGAGAATCTTCTGGGCATCCTGAATTTTCTTAACGGCATCCCCCTTCTTGCCGGGATTCAACGCCAGTTTGTTGGCCTCCATGAAGTAGCTGAAGGCGGCGTTGTAGACGGAATCGTAGTAGATCGCAGCGCCTGCCTTGCCTGGTTGATGCTGCAATCGCCGGCGGATTTCCGTCCACTTTTGCACGGCCGTATCATAACGAGCGGGGTCTTTCTGACCCCATTCTTGCCAGAGCTTCGCCTCGACCACCATGAAATCAAGGTTGTTCGGCCTTTCCTTGCGAAGCTTTGCGATTTCGGCGGTCGCTTCGTCGAGTTTGCCCCGCTTTCCCAGCAGATCGACCAATTGACCGCGAACCCACAGAAACGACGGCGCCGCTTCTTGCTTGAAATCCGGATCGGAATCGGCCCGCGCTAGCAAGGCCTTGTATTGCTTTTCGGCATCGTCGTAGTCGTCGACATCGCTGTAGAGCGTGCCTAGATAAATCATGCTCTTTGCGCCGAGCTCCTTGCGGCTGGCGAGCTTGCCGACCATCGTGCCGAGCATGTCTTTGATGGCCGAAATCCGATTGCGCAGGGCTTCGGTTTCGGCGGGCGAAGCGTCGGCCAACTTGTCGAGCTTTTCGCGCAATTCCTTCAACTCGATGTCCAAGCGGCGCACGAAATCGACCAGCACGACATTCACTTCGCGCCTATCCGGCCCAAGGTCGATCAGCACATTGCCGGCCTTTCCGGCTTTTTGAAAGTCGTCCATGGCCATGTAGGCCCGGACGGCTGAGCTGAAGATTTTCAGCATCGTTTCGTCGAGCCCCGCGCTTCCCTTCGCGGCGTACGCCGAGTCGATCAACGGCTGCAACACCTTGACCGCTTCGGCGTATTCCTTGCCTTCCATGTGTACCTGGCCGAGCAGCAATTCGGATTTGATCAGATCGGAAGGAATCGGGTCGTTCGGTTTGAGCAGCGAAAGTTGCTCCTTGACGCTTTCGGTGAGGGCTTTGATCGCGTCGAGGCGATACTTCTCCGTGAGCTGCGGATTCTGTTTGTCGGCGGGCTTTTTCAGTTCGGTTTGGAACTGCTCGACCCCCAATTCGCCCAAGAGCCGCATGGCCTCGGGGTATTTTTCGGATTTCGGAGTGATCGATTGAAATGTGGTGATCGCCTCGGCTACGTTGCCGTCCAACCATTTTGCCTTGCCGAGCGAGAGCCGGGCCTCGTCGGCCTCGGGACTGTTGGGGAACGACGCCGTGATGAAATCCGTCAGATCCTGAAATTGCTTGTATGCCGCGGTCTTTGCCTCGGCCGCCGATTTCTTTGCCGCCGCTGTTCGTGCCTGCTGCTCGTCGTTGCGAGTTTTTCCGTACAAAACAGCAGCGCAATAGTCGGCCATCGAAGCGGCTTGCGGCGCGATCACCGATGTCTTGCTTTCCTGAGCCACCTTCTGTGCTGCTTCGAGCCACGCCTGATACTTCTCTGGCTTGAAGGGCTCGCGGCTCTTGATGAAATCCTCTCGGATCGGCTGCAGCCGGCACTCGGCCAGCCAGTCTTGGATTTGGCCCTGCAGCGCCTTGATCTCCGGCTCCTTGCGCTTGGTGTCTTTTTTCAGCAGATCGAGCGCCGTTTGCAGCAGCGCTTCGGCCTTTTCCCAATCCTTGTCTTTGAAGGCCAGCTTGAAAAACTCCAGCGCATCGTCGACATTCGTCGGGTTCACGCCGCGGGCGAACTTCAGCCGTTTTTGCGCAGCCGCGTCTTGAAATTCGCTGCGGACCGTCGACACGTCTTTCAACAGCGCCAGCGCTTCCTTGATTTCCGCAGCCTTATCCTTGGTGTTCGTTTCCTTTTCCGAAGTGGTCAGCAGCCAGTTCGCGAGATCGAACGAAGCCGCTTCGTAGCCCCATTCGCCGAAGAAAAGCTTTTTGTAGACGGGGTTGTTGATGAACTCCTCGGCCTCCTCCTGGTATTCCTTTTGGCTCTTCGGATTTCTGACGAGCAACTGCAATGCGAAATATTTCGCCCGGGCGAGAACGGGCTCCAAGCCATTCTTCTCCACGGAGCTGGGAAGTGCGGGCCTGCCCGTGTTCGCGTCCTTCGTGTCGGGAAAATTCTCGAGCACTTCGTCGTAGATGTCTTTGGCTTGATCCGACGCGCCCAATTCGTCGACCGCCTTTCCATACCAAGTGTGGGCATTGAGGGCGCCGATGAATCCCGAGCGGCCCAATTGCGAAATCGGGTCGTCGCCGCGATGAAGTTGATAATAGGCGTCGAGCGATTTGGCCGACGTGCTCAGCGCCAGTTTCCGCTCGGCCGCCTGCTTCGAAGTGGGCGACGGGTCGAACGTTTGGGCGCGATAGTAATCGACGATCGCAAGCTCGCCTGAAGTGCGGATCAGATCGAAATCGAGATCGACGCGCTTGGCCTCTTGCTCCTTCTCCTTATGCGTCATGAAGGCGCGATCTTTGAGGACCACCTGACGATTCAGGATCCTCGTCGGACGCGGACCGAGCGCTTTCAACTGTTCGAGCAATTTCTCGACCGATGGTTGAAGGATCGCTTTGACCTGGGCAAGTTCGTTGCGGGCCTGCAGGAGAGCGGCCTCTCGCTCGGCCTTGTCGCTGTTGTTACGCGCGGCTGCGATTGTCTCCTGCGCGTGGTCGAACAGCATCTCCGCCGAGGTGATCTGAGCTTGCAGCGCCTCGGGATGGTTCGGATTGTTCTTGACGAACTCGTCGAGATATTTTTGCGATCGAGACAGCAGAGCGCCGCGCTGGCTCGGATCGGGCGGATTCTGGGCCTCGGCGCGAAGCGCTTTGGACATTTCCAGATCGAACACTTCGTGCAACGCCGGCGACAGCGTGCCAGTCTTTTCCATGGTTTCGAGGTAGTTCACTGCAACGTCGCCGTAAACGTCGCCGTGTCCGCGGCTCGGACTTTCCAAGGCGTGCAGATAGGCCAGATCGCGGTCCAAAGCAAATGCCCGCGCGGCGGGGATCGCAACAACGGCACAAAAAAACACCGCCACCGAAAGCCTTAGGCTCGGCCGAAAAATAATTTCTCCGCAGCCCCCTCTCCCCTTGCGGGAGACAGCAGGCTGAGGGGTTGGAAAAACCGAAGATATTTTTCGGCCGAGCCAAAGCGAATGACGCAAATTCATGACTACCACTCTCGCGACGCGGTGAGTCTCCGAATGGAGACGAAAAGAATTCGGACACACCAGCCAATTGTACCATCGCGACCCCCAGATCGCGATTCCGCGGGCACCTGGTGCAATCGCCCCGGCAACCCAGCCGGGGCTTCTGCGACCGGCCATACCCGGTAGACCTTTCTCCCTGCACGTTACAAAAGACGCCGCCGAATGGAGCTCCCATGCGGCGGCGTCGAACAAGCATTCCGTCAGGCCGATCCACCACAAAAACCGCAATAGAACGCAGCAAACTCGAATCACTCGAAGGGCCGAATCACTACTTCGCCGGCTTGACGCCTGGCTTCATTGCCTTGGAGCCGGTGATCGGCTTTTCCCCCGTGTTAGCCACCGGACCTGCCGGCTTGATTTCGTCCGGCTTGTCGAGTTTGTACAAGGGGAGGTAGCGATAATACACTTCAAGCGTCAGAGCGGAGAGGCTGGTCATCATGATTCGTCCGCCATAGGGTCCCCACGCATCCTTGTTCGGCTTGTCGGGGTCCCAGCTACCCGAAGAGCAGCCTTCGCGAGCTTGGCTTTCCACCAATATCTTCCGCATTTTGCGGTTCCAGGTGTCCCAATCCTTGTCGGCCATGTTGTGCATGACCTGCGTGGCATAGTACCAATAGTAGACATTGTGGTTGGCGGATTCGGGCTGATTGGCCATCAGAAATTGCACGCCACCGGTGATGATCGGATCGGCGCGGCCGGCATGCAGATATTGATTGCAGAGGATGCCAACGGCCGACATCGGCGGGGTCGGACCGCCATCGGGTTGATAGGAGAACCGGCCGGCCGTGCCGGCGCTTCCGGCCTTGCCCCCGCCCGCGCTGCACGAATCGAGCCACTTCTTCGTCCCTTGCAGCGTGGCCGGATTGACCGATAGGCCGGCCATCTGGGCACTTTTGAGGGCCATCAACTGCCAGCCGACAACCGACGTGTCGCCTTCTTCGCCCGGATGGTAGCGCCATCCGCCGGTCTTGGTGTTCTGTGCGGCCTGAATGAAGTTGATCGCGGCCTGTGCGGCCTTGCCCACCGATCCATCGCGGGTCATGCCGTAGTCTTCACACAGGGCGATCGTGGCCAAGCCGTGCGAATACATCTGCGATGCGGCGTCGGCCGACAAATCGCCATCTTTCTTCTGATGGTTCATCAGCCAGTAGATGCCGCCGGCAACCTTGCGCTGGAACGGGCCATTGGTGGCCTGCGTCTGGCCGGCCGCGAGAAACGGCAGCAAGCCCAGGGCGGTGCCGCCGGAGAGCGATTCGACGCTGCCGATGCCCGTGCAAGTCTTGTCGGTACACATCTTCTGATATTTTTCGAGGCTCCAACTGCCGTCGGGCATTTGATGCTTTGCGAGCCAATAGAGGGCGGCGCCGACGGCCCGTTCGGTCGCCTTGGTGCCGCCGTAGCGGCCTAGCATGGCCTTCCGCATGCCAGTTCCACGGCCACCGAAGCCGGCTCCATCGCCGCCGCTCCCGGCATTGGCGCCGGTGCCGACGCCGGAGCCGATCCCCCCCTTCCCCGTCACTTTCGGACCGGGGCCGAACGCTTTCACGTTGAAGCCGCCGCTGCCGCCCATTTCGGGGGCCGTGGTGGTCATGGCAACACCGCCGCCCTTTTCAGTAAACACAGCGCTATCGTCGTTGATCTGCTCGGTTTGAGCCGGCTGCGTCGGTTGCATTTCCATCAACGACTCGGTGTCGAGCTTCGAAGGATCGAGCTGCGGAGTGCCGAGGTCGTAGTTTTCAACCGGGGCTTCAGCCGTCTGCTTATCAGCCGAGTCGAACGCCGGAGCATCTCCCTCTTGCTTGGGAGCTACGAATTTGCCCAACAGCAGCAGCGACGAGAGAAGCACCATGTGCACGGTGAAGCTGATTGCCCACCATGGGGCGGCCGTGCGAATCCACTCCTGAATGTCGCCAAAAAGAGAGCCTTCCAGGACTTCTTCATCCTCGGGTTCCTCGACCACCTTCTTTGCGTCTTCGCCTGCCATAATGGCTCTCCGATGGAAGATAGGGGCGCATCAAGCCAACTGGGCGAGTTGGCCGAATAGAAAAGATAAAAGAAATCAACCGCTCATCAAATTCCTGCGAGAATCGCTCTCGGCATTATCCGCTTGCTCGCCGCATGGCGTCAAGCATTGCCCGACTGCGATTCCGACAAACAAACTTCGCATTTCCAAGGAGTTTTTATTCCTGCGCGTTTTCGCCGCCCGCGGGCGCCAATGGCCATACCCCCTGGAGCAATGGGTGGCCAGCCGGCCTAATCCGTCAAGACTGGCCGCTATCAGCCCCGTCGGAAAACATCTTTGCATGGCCGTTGCCGTGGCCGTTTTTCGAGGGTTTCGGACGTGTTTCATCGCGCGCCAAATCGATTTGCTCGGCTCCATCACCTCCAACGGCTTCGCCATACATCCGCTCGGCCTCGGCCGCTGCCGCGGCATCGTCGCTGGCTTGGCGCTGCGCCGCATGCCCGGCGGGGGCCGGATGCTCGAGCCATTCATCGATCGCGATGGCCGACGGAATCGGCAGGTCGATCGCCAGTTGGGCCACATTGGGCGGCGTTTTGCGCAATAACAGCCACGCCAGCCAAGCGATCAAGATCGCGAGCAATCCACCCGCCGCGGTCGCGATCCACCAAATATCTCCCTTACGGATCAACACGGTCGGCGGCCGTTCCATCCACAGGATGCGGCCGATGTAGGTCGGAGCCAGTTCCGGATTCGCGCCCGGGGCCGCTTTCGCCGGGTAGTAGCCTTGCAGTTTGAAGAAGTAGCCGACGAACCGCACGTCCTCTTCGACGTTGGCGCCGATCGGCATCCCAGCCGGCGGATCGTAGACGACTAATTGAAACAACCGGCTCCGCGATTCGCTGGTGCTGCCCCACATTTCGTAGAGCTGCACCGGTTCGTGCGGATCTTCGTCTTGGTTGTAGAAATTGAACTTGTCGTCGTATCGCGTAACCCGCCTCACGTGCAGATCGAATTGAAATAGCTTGCCACGCCGCTCGTCGGCCGCGGCGACGATCTGAGCGTAGTTCGGCTTCCGCAATTCCGTGCGGGCCGCCATCCGCTCGAACGACTGGCTTGTCACCCAGCGGACGACGCGCTCGTAGGCGGGCGTTTCCGGCCGGGCGATGCCGGGCGCGTCGTCGTCGATATATTGCAAATCTTCGACGGCGGCCGAGGCTTCGTCAGGATCTTCATCCGTGGGCCCCGTGGCGGGAGGCAGCGGCTTGGCCGTGGGCTGCGCGGCAGGTGGCTGATTCGCTGTTTCGGGCTTGGCTGGCGCGTTGGGCGCCAAGTTGTAGTGGATCGAAACGGCCGGCGCCACTGTGGGCTCGCTCGGCTTGCCGGGAGTCGCCGATTTGCTGGCGCTATCAGGCGGAACGGCCGCCGGCATCGCAGACGTTTCGGCGGTTGCCGAATGGGTTGGCTTCGCCGTGTTGTCTGGCGTGGCCGCGGTTGGCGGACGATCACTGCCGGCAGCCTGTGCGAGCGCCATCGCTTGCGAGGGCGGCGCATTATTAGCCGCCGGGGCCACGGTCGCAGCTGGGGCCACGGTTGCCGTTGGGGCCATGGCGGCCGCAGCCGGCTTGCGCACCCCGGGCACTCGCTCGATGCCGCCATCCGCCGGATCATCGTCGACCGTTCCCTGGACCTGATCCTGATTGCCGTTGCGGCCGATCAGCAGGCGATGCGAGTTCGGGCCACGCGAATTCTCGATGATCACCAAAAGGATGACCAATAGAAACGTCATCGACGCGAGCCGCCGAAACTCCGAACCTTGAAAGAATCGCGGAGGTGGGTCGCGATAAGAGCGTGCCACGTGGGTGCCTTTCAAGCCGTTTCCGCCGCGAGGCGATGCAATTTTGTCGCGACGGCTGTTCCCGATATTCCTTTTGCGCCAATTCTCGTGCGACCGGCGGATCGTCCCGGTATTCTACGCGGCTACTCCTCGAAAAGTGCGAATTTCGCCCCGTGCCATCGGCGAAACGCGCGGCAGCGCGTCGAACGTTTGCCCGCGAAACTTCTTTGCCCTATTGGTCGACCAAACTCAATTTCGAAAGCTTGGTGTGTGGGTCGCCGCCGACGGTTTGCTTCGTGCAGACTCCCATCACACGCATCAATTCGGAATAGTGCAGCTTTGGAGGAACTTGGATGATGACCTGATCGAACGGGCTGCCGGGATCGTTCAAATCCTTTTTCAACTCCATGTCGAAGCCTCTCAGGCCGTCGTTCGCGGGCACGGCATTCTTGGCGACATCGATTTGGGTGAGATTGCCATTGTCGTCGGAGTAGAGGATGATCGCGAGCGTGTTGAAGCCCTGGACGGGGTCCGTGGAATCGGTTTCGCCGGCCACCTTCGTGGCATTTGCGTTGGCTAATGGCTGCGGCGGCGGCATGCGAAGCGAAATCTGTCCTTCGACCGGCGCCGGCTTGAATGTGAGGATGAAAAACGTCAGCAACTGAAACGCCATGTCGAGCATGGCGGCCAGATTCAGCTCGACTTCTTCGGTGTTCGAGGATTTTCTTTTTTTCCGACTCATGAATGATCTCGCGATTTTTCGGCGAACTCGCTGCCGACGGTTAGGCTTAAGGACGATCGAGATTCGACTGGTCGACCAAACTCAACTTGGAAAGCTTCGCATGTGGATCGCCGCCGATTGTCTGCCGCGAGCAAACGCCGACAACGCGCATCAACTCCGCATAATGTAGCTTGGCCGGGACTGAAATCACGACCTGATCGAAGGGGCTGTCTGGCACGTTCAAATCGTCATTCAACTCCGCGCGAAACAACTGCAATTTTTCGTCGACCGCCACGTTGCGTCTTCCCACCATGATTTCCGACAGTTTGCCGTTTGCATCAGCCGCGAGGTTGATCGCAAGCGTCCGGAAACCACCAAGGGTATCCGGATTTCCCGGAGGACTCTCCCTCGTTTCGGCCACCGGCTGCGGAGGCGGTAAGCGAAGCGAAATCTGTCCCTCGACCGGTGCCGGGCGAAACGTGAGGATGAAAAACGCCAGCAACTGAAACGCCATGTCGAGCATGGAGGCCAGGTTCAACTCGACCGCTTCATCGCTCCGGGATTTTCTTTTTCCGATCATGGCCGAGCAACTTCCAATACTCGCACGTCGTTCACGCTTTCGGCTTCTTTCCCAAAGCGCGGAACGCGAAGTTCCGGTAGTGATTGTCCTGGCATATCTTTAATATCCTGCTCAGCTTGTCGAAAGGCGTGTTGCGGTCGGCCCGGATGACGACGATCGTCGGCAGGTCGTCGGCATCGTCGAACGATCGGTTTGCGCGGCGCGCGGAGAGCCGATCGAGCTCGGCCTGTCGCTGGATGTACTGCTCCATTTCCGGGGCGGAAAATGGCTTATTGTACACCGTATACTTGCCCAGATTGTTGATATTGATCATCATCATCGAGAGTTCCCCGTGCGTATCCACGGGCCGCGCCGTGCCGACCACGGGAAGGTCCAACTGGCGGTCGATCTGGTTCGTCTTGAAATTGATCACCAGCATAAAGAAGGTGATTAACTGAAAGACCATGTCCAGCATGGGCGTCAGGTTCGGTTCTGCTTTCGACGGTAACGCCATTGGTCAACTACTCATCAAGGAAATATGATTGCGATTCGCCACGGACGGCTTTTCGAAATTGCATCAATCGGCGGCCGCGCCCGCGGCTCGACCGCCAATCGCGGTGCGGAACACGAAATTGCGATAGTGATTTGCATGACATAGCAGCAAAGCGTCGTGCAGCTTCTGAAACGGCGTGTTGCGGTCGGCGCGGATGACCACGGTCGTCGGCAGATCCTTCCCGCCGGTGAAGTTTCGGTCCATCCGCCGCGCGGCCATGCGGTCGGCTTCGGCATGCGACTCGATGTAACCGGCCATTTGCTCGTCGGTCTGCGGCTTGTTGAACACGGTAAATTGTCCGCGGTCGTTGATGTTCACCATCAGCAGCAGCAAGCCATCGGCCTTCACCGGCCGGGCCGTCCCGACCGCGGGCAGCTCCATATGCCGATCGATCTCGTTGGTCTTGAAATTGGTCACCAGTATGAAGAACGTGATCAACTGAAACACCATGTCGAGAATCGGCGTCAGATTCGGTTGGGCTCTTGCGCTTTTGGAAACGGAAGCGGACATTCTTCAACCACTCACTTTTTTGGAACGGCGACGTTTGCCGCGATTCCGAATCGACGATTCGCCTACGCTCGCGGTGCGACGGCCGCGGATTGCGGGGCCGGCTTTGGAGCGCCGCCCGCCGGAGCCTTGCTGCGGGCCGCGTGGGCAAAGTGCCGCAGAAACTGGTCCGCTCGCACCATCGTGGTGACCGAAATCGTCGACACGCGATTGCGGAACAACGCGTAGAAGTAAATTGCCGGCACCGACAAAATAACGCCTTCGAACGTGAGCACCAGCGCCTCGGAAATGGCATTCGCCACTTTACCCGGCTCGATCCCTTGGCCAGACATCGCGATGATGCTGAAGGCGGTAATCATCCCTTTGAGCGTTCCCAATAGCCCGATCATCGGCCCCAAAGTGCCGAGCACGGCCAGCATGCTGATCTTCTTTTCCATTTCAGCGGTGACCGACTCGCCAATCTTTTCCATCGCTTCGCGCGCTTCGGCCAGGCCGTTGGGGAGCTCGGCGATGCCGGTCGACAGAGCAGTGCTGAAAAACGAATTGTCGTCCTTCACGACGCCGAAAATGCTCTTGAAATCGCGCTGCTCCAAAAGCGCCTCGCAACGAGCGATGATCTCCGGCGGCATGGCCACGACCGGCCGCATCTCGATGAACAACCGACTGATGGTGGCGACGAAATAGATCGACAGGCAGAGAATCACCAGCCCGATCAAGCCGGACACCTCAATGACCCACAGAAAGACGGATCTCGGCGGCTCTCTGGCCGGCGCGGCGGGTTCCGCCGGCGCGGCGGTATCGGCCGCCTTGTCCGGCGCTTTCTCGGTGGCGGCCTTGTCGGCGTCTTGCGCGAAGGTGCGCCGCGGGGCCGTTTGCATCATCAGCACGCCCCACGCGGCCAGAAGCATCCAAATAAGTGCCTTCTTCGCGCGGCCGGTTCGATCTAGAGTCAACATGTCTCGTGGTCCCTCGTTTCTTCTGATCCCGTGAATAAGCGATTCGGCTTGACGGCTTTTTTGAGCCGCCGCAATCTATCTCCAGAGCACCGGCTATCCCCTGCGCCGGAATTTCCGCACGGACGGCTCGATCCGCCCGTTCCCCGCGAATCAGAGACGGCTACCGGAATATAGCCGCTCGAAAGCAGCGACCGCGGCATCTCGGGACCGAGCGGTCCGCGCAGCAGCACAGTCGGTTTTTTGGGTAACTGCATCCTGTTCCGGACCGCGATGGTTGTCAAGGGTTCGAACGAATTTGCGCTTTCGATCCCCGGCCAAAAGAGCGGTTCTTCGAGTCGTGCGAACAACGCGCCGCCAGCGGATGGCTCGGCCTGCCGTCGCGGCTAACATTACTTCCCATTCTCGCCGCCGAATTATTCCCCGGGGAGGCTTCCGCCGACCCAAATCAAGCTCGGCCTATGCGACCGCAAGCGTCGTAGGCAACCCATCGCGGTCCCTTCCTAGCCGGTCACAAAGGCACGCGCTCGGCGGCTTGCTCGCACTGACCGCAATTATGCACCACGATTCGCCGTGAAAAGTTGAAAGCTGCCGGTCGGCATGCTACAAGAGACGCTCCCGCCATCGCACATCTCACCCACCTTGCGGAGACCAGTCATGCCCCGCCGTTCGTTCGGTCGAATCGTCACTTCCGTTGTTGTTTGCGCCGTTGGGATCGCCGCCGCCGCCATCTTCGCGCGCGAATACGAAAGCGGAAAAATCTGGCCAGAGCCGAAAGTCGTCACTCCCGGCGAACACGGCAGCCCCCCTTCCGATGCAATCGTGCTCTTCGACGGCAAAGACCTGTCGCAATGGGACGGTGGCCATTGGACCGTGAAAGACGGCGCCGTCACCGCGGGCGGCGGCGATATGCACACCAAAAAGTCGTTCGGCCCCGACTATCAGTTGCACGTCGAATGGGCCGAGCCGGAAAAGGTGGTCGGCTCGAGCCAAGGACGCGGGAATAGTGGCGTCTTTCTCGCCGATCGCTACGAGCTGCAAGTGCTCGATTCGTACAACAACCCAACCTATTACGACGGCCAGTGCGCATCGATCTACAAGCAATGGCCGCCGCTCGTGAATGCCTGCCGCAAACCGGGCGAATGGCAAACCTACGACATCGTGTTCGAATCGCCGCGGTTCGACGAAAAAGGCAAGCTGCTCAAGCCGGGTTATGAAACCGTTTTGCAAAACGGCATTCTCGTGCAAAACCATTCCGAGATCATCGGCTCGACATCGTGGGACCAGGTGCCTGCCTATTCGGCCCACCCGCCGAAGGAGCCGATTCGCCTTCAATACCATGGCAACCCGGTCCGCTTCCGCAACATCTGGGTCCGCGAAGTGCATCCGTTGGTGCCGAAGAAGGGCTGAAACAGCCGGACCGTTGAAGCGATCGACGCGCGAAGCCGCCGGCGCGGCCGCCATGCCGAACCGGCGATAGAGCACGCTTGCGGTTTCGCGCGTCGGCGTGTTTGTTGTGTGCTTGCGGCAGGTCTGCTACCCTGAAAAGTTTGCGGATAGATCAAATTCTTCACCGTAGACCTTCCACCCTTTCGCATGGCGACTGGCGCCCTCAGTTCTCAGACCGATGCTCGCAATCCTGCCGGTGGCGCGACCGAAGCGCCGCCGGTAATTCGCATTCGCGGGGCGCGGGTTCATAATCTGCAAAACATCGATCTCGATATCCCGCGCAATCGTCTGGTCGTGATCACCGGGCCGAGCGGCTCGGGAAAAAGTTCGCTGGCGTTCGACACGCTCTATGCCGAGGGCCAGCGGCAATACATCGAGAGCCTGTCGGTCTATGCCCGGCAGTTTCTGCATCAACTCGAGCGGCCCGACGTCGATCTGATCGAAGGCCTACAGCCGACCGTGTCGATCGATCAGCGGGCCGGCAGCCAAAACCCGCGGAGCACCGTCGCCACGGTCACGGAAATCTACGACCATTTGCGGCTGCTGATGGCCCGGCTGGGCACGCCGCAATGCTACCAGTGCGGCGCGCCGATCCAACAGCAATCCCCGGAAGAGATTCTGGAAGAAGTTGCTGCATTGCCTTCGGGCACGAAGGTGATGATCCTCGCACCGCTCGTGCGCGGCCGGAAAGGGCAACATCAAGACGTGTTTGCCGCGATTCAGAAAGCCGGCTTTCTTCGTGCTCGCGTCGATGGCGAGATTGTCGATGTCAACAATCCGCCAGAGATGAATGCGCGGAAGAACCATCGCATCGAAGCAGTGATCGATCGGATCGTCGTTCGAGAAGGAATCGGCGATCGGCTGGCCGAATCGATTCGGCTCGCGATCATGCACGGCGAGGGAACGCTGGTCGTCAGCGACTTCCAGCGGGCCGCCGAAGATAGCCAAGAGGGAACATGGCACGAAACTCTCTACAGCACGCTCTACGCCTGTCCGAATTGCAAAATCAGCTATGAAGAACTCGAACCGCGCACGTTCAGCTTCAACAGTCCGTATGGAGCGTGCCCGACGTGCGAAGGGCTCGGCCGGCGCGTGGAATTCGATCCCGATCTGGTGTTGCCCGACCGGCGGCTGTCGCTTGCCGAGCGAGCAATTGCGCCGTGGAAGAACGACAGTGCGGCGGCCGAGCGGGGGCATCGCCGGCTGTTGGTGCCGTTCTTGCCCGAAGATTCGATGCGCTGGGTCCAGCCGCTCGAGCAATGGAAGCCCGCGGCCATCGAGCAATTGTTGCGCGGCAGCGATAAGGGCAGCGGCAGCGATAAGGGCAGCGGCAGCGACAAGGGCAGCGGCAACGGTTGGCAGGGGCTGTTGGTGATTCTGGAAAAGGAACTTGCCACGGAAACCCATCCTGCTGCGCGGGAGCGGCTGGAAGGATTTCGGGCCAGCGTAATTTGCCCCGATTGCGGCGGCTCGCGATTGCGACCCGAAGCCCGCAACGTGAAATTCGGCGGCCGGGCGATTCACGAGATCACGGCCATGAGCGCCCATCGAGCGGCCGAATTCTTCGCGGCGATCGAAGTCCATTCCGACGATCTGCCGATCTACCAACCGCTCGCCACGGAAATTCGCAATCGGCTCGCGTTTCTCGGCCGTGTGGGCCTCGACTATCTCACGCTCGATCGACCCGCCGATACGCTCAGCGGCGGCGAGCTGCAACGCGTTCGCCTCACCACCGCCATCGGCTCCGGCCTGGTGGGCGTTTGCTACATTCTGGACGAGCCCTCGATCGGCCTCCATCCGCGCGACAACCAAAGGCTGATCGATTCGCTGCGCCAATTGCAAGAGCAAGACAACTCGGTGTTGGTCGTCGAGCACGATCAGGCCATGATGCTGCAGGCCGATCATCTAATCGATGTCGGCCCGGGCGCCGGATTGCACGGCGGACGAATTGTGGGGCAAGGCACTCCGCAGGAGGTTCGCGATTGCCCGGCGTCGCCCACCGGGCAATATCTCTCGGGCCGGCTGCAAATCGCGGTGCCCGCCGAGCGCAGGCGCTTCGCCAAAACACGCACGATTTCACTGGAAGGAGCCACGACCAATAATCTCAAGAACGTGAGCGTGCAGTTTCCCGTTGGATTGCTCGTGTGTGTCACGGGCGTAAGCGGGTCGGGGAAAAGTTCGCTGCTCAATGAAACGCTGGCTCGCGCGATCCACCGGCGCTTATCCGGCAGCGGGCCGAAGCCGGGCCCGCACGTCAGCCTGCGCGGTGTAAACCATATCGAAAAGCTGGTCGAGATCGATCAATCGCCGATCGGCCGCACGCCGCGCAGCAATCCGGCCACGTATACCGGCGTTTGGGATGAAGTGCGGCGCGTGTTCGTCGAAACCCGCGAGGCCAAGCGCCGCGGCTATCGTTCCGGCCGCTTCAGCTTCAACACGAAAGGTGGACGCTGCGAAGAATGCCAAGGCCAAGGCCTGCGGCGGATCGAGATGAATTTTCTCGCCGACCTGTATGTCGTTTGCCCCGTGTGCGAGGGAAAGCGATTCAACCGGCAAACACTCGAAGTTCGCTATCGCGATCGCTCGATTGCCGACGTGCTCGATATGCGGATCGACGAGGCCCGCGATTTCTTCGCCAATTTTCCCGTGATCCATCGGCTACTCAGCGGGATGCACGAAGTCGGCCTCGGCTACCTGACGCTCGGCCAATCTTCAACCACTCTCTCCGGCGGCGAAGCGCAGCGGATCAAGCTGGCCACCGAACTCGGCCGCGTCGACACCGGCCGCACGCTCTATCTGATGGACGAGCCGACCACCGGGCTGCACTTCGGCGATATCAAGCAGTTGCTCGATGTGCTGCAGCGGCTGGTCGATCGGGGAAGCACGGTGGTCGTAATCGAGCACAATCTCGATGTAATCAAGTCGGCCGATTGGCTGATCGACATGGGGCCCGAAGGGGGCGACGGCGGAGGCCGCGTCGTGGCCGTCGGCACGCCGGAGCAAATCGCCGCGCTGCCGGCAAACCATACGGGCCAGTATTTACGACCGATACTGCAAGCCGGCGGAAGCGAGCCCGCCTAAAATTTCTCGATCGTTCTACGGCTGCCGTCCGCCGCCGTCAATTCGTTGGAACCTGCGACATGTCGAGGGGAATTACCTGCGTGCCGTAATAAGAATTTCCGGCCGTGAAGGCGGTTCCTGGCGGAGATGCTTGGGCGCCGTACGAGGTCATCAACGTGGCATACACGTTGTACGTCACCGTCTGCTGGATGAATTTCACGCTGCCGTCGCAGAAGCCGAACACGGCGCCGCCCGGATGATTGCTCGAGGGCCGTGCCAGTTGCGTGTTGCCTTGGCCGCCGCCACTGTCGATCGTTCCCGAGGGATAACTGCCGCTTCCCGGATACCAATTGATCGGTGCAGCGCCGCTCGTCTGCCCGGGATACCAGAGCAGGCATTGGCTGCTAACCGTTTGTTGCACGGAGCCGCTGGCCGCGGTTACGCTGCCGAACGAATAGGAGACCGCGTCGAGATTTTCGCTCAGCGAAATGGTCGTGCTGGCCCCGTCGTGTTTTCCGATGTATTCCAACGTGCGGTTGGTATTCGTCGTGGTCGAGCCGGCGAAATAATTCCACGCCCCGTTCTGATTCCAATCGACGGGAGTTGCCGAACTCGAATAGGGGCATCCGCCGTTCACCACATAGCTGAGCGGGCCGACTCCTTTCTGTCCGACCTTCGTAGGATCGCTGGGGCACACCAGCAACGCGACTTCCGGCAACGAAGCGCGGAGCGTAGCAACCGGGAGCGTTCCCGGCGCAAAACTTGGGCTTCCCAACTGGCCCATCAGGTTTTCGGCCCATCCGAGCGTGTAGTTGGTGCCGGCGGGGCTGCTGAGCGGGTCGGCAAACGTCGTCATGTAGGGAGGCATCTTGCCTTTCGACGTGGCGTAGAGCGTCATCGCCAAGCCGATCTCCTTTTCATTGTTCATGCAGGCAACGCGGTGGGCCATTTCGCGAACCCGCCCGATGACCGGAATCAATAGTGCCATCAGCACGCCGATGATCGTGATCACGACCAGCAATTCCACGAGCGTGAATCCATGCCGCAGAGATTCCCGCGGCCGGCCGCTTGGCGAACTGTTTGGCCGCATTCTGCCCAATCGTTGTGTACGCTGAACCTGCGCATTGCCGGCCATAGAAATTCTCCTGACGGGAAAAGACGAGGCCGCGACCCCTGTGCGGCAGCTTTCCTGGCTTCGCATTATCGCAAATATTGGCGCGTGGAGCAATCTTTTGCGAAAAGAAGAATGGCCCACGCGGAGATGCGGAGGACGCGGAGGGGAAGGCGGGGGGCAGACAGCCGATAAAACTCCCGTCGGCGCGACGGCAGGTCAGTTCCCCGTCCTTCCCTCGTCCCTCGTCCCTCGTCCCTCGCCCCTACCAATACACTTCGACCTGCATCCACTCGAAGGCCCCTGGATCGAGCAGAACGCGGTCTTTCTCGACCGCTAGATCGCCTGTTGCGTTGCCTTGAAAATCAGTCCGCCGGGCCGATTTCGGAGCCCGATACGACCGCAAATGCACTCGGCCGCCACGTCCTTCCAATTCCATCAGCCGGACGCGAAAACCGAGGATCGAGCCTGCGGCGGCTTGTATCTCGGCCCCAGCGCTGCTATCGCCGGCGGCTTCCGCGGGCTCGCCTGCAATGATCGGTTCCCAGTGCGTTGCCGCGACATTGCGAGCATCGACGTGGAATAACCAGCTATGCCGCGCCGGCATCGGCGGCGCCGCCATCTCCACGGCCATCGCTTCGGCGGCCGAAAACTCGAGCGCCGCCGACCAGGGATGTGGCAGATCGATGCCAATCCCGAGGCGGAATTTTCGCGCCGTTTCTCCATGCACCACCAACAGGCTATCGAGCATTCGCGATCCGAAGCGACAATGATAGGGCAGCCCGCCGGTAAGCATCGCGATCCGCTTCGCCCCGGCTTGCAGCTCGAGAAAATGGGGCGCTTCGATCCGCTTGGCCGAGCTCGGTTGATTGGCCAAATGCACGTCTCGCGCCAGTTCCGCCGCGCGCTCGGCCCAAGCGAAGCGGCACGCATAATACGATTTCCACGGATCGGCGTCGGGGGGCACGAGCGGATTCAACTCGATTTCGACCGCGATCACTCGGCTTCCCAGCGTCATTTGCACCCGCTGGGTAAACTCCGCGAGCGGATTGCCCTCGGGATCGAGCAATCGGCCGCGGCTGGTGATCTCGCCGAACAATCGGCCGGCATCGGTCGTTTCGATCGAATCGGCCACCATGCGCGAGTAAGCGAATTCGTCGCCGGATGCCGTCGTGGCGCCCGTTGAGACCGACGACGGCGGCCGTTGAAAGGCGATCCGTTGGGAAAGGCGATTGGCCCGAGCCTTGTAATCGTGAATCGATTGGATGCCGCCCGTTTCCGCATGGATTCGCACTTCGCAATGTTCGTTGCGCAAGAGCAAGCTGGACGCGATCGGATCGCCCGACCATTCGCGAATCGGCGTATCGCCTGCCGCGGCAACCCATGCGAACCCCACCGGCGGCAGTTCGACGATCGCTCGCCGCTTGCCGCCGATTTCTTCCGCGGCCAACACCGGCAGCTCATCGGTGGGCAACGTTTTCAACTCCGACAATTCAACCAGCACACGCCGTTTGAAGCTGGCCGGATTGACGATCAAATAGCCGCGCTGCGGCGTTTTCTTCTCGCGCGGCAGCGCGGCGGCAAACTGGCCGATCGCCGCCGATAACTGATCGGCCAGCCGGCCGTCAATCTCCCCACCGCCGGTAGAAATGCTGCGCTCGACTTCGGTTCGCAGTTCCTTGTTCGTCACGTCGGATTGCCGCAACAAACTCACGAGCGTGGCGATCGTTTGGCAGGCGTCGGCGGCGAGGCAGCGGCGCTGCTGGCGGACCCAGCGCGAGAGCGCGTCGGGCTTGCCTCGTTCGACATCCTGCTGCAAATAGGGCGTGCGATATTGATCGGGTGTGAATTTCGAATACGAGCCCGATGAACTATTGTCGGCGAAATAGCTTTCGAGCGTGACGAATTTTCCGAGCACCGGCGCGAAGGCCGCCGCGCGGCGAAGATCGTCGTAGAATATATTGCCTTGGCTCGGCCAATGGGCAAACGCGACCGTGGCCACATGATCGTGGTCCATCGCATGGCCCAATTTCTCGGCCATTCCGAGCATGCTGCCGGGCAGGCTGGCATCGAGCGGCACGCGCGAAAGGGCGTCGATGCCCATCACGTCCAATCCCTCCCAGCGCGATTTGCCGCCATCGGCTTGCGGGAATCGGCCGTCGTCGAGCGTGAAATGAACCGCGCCGCGGAATCCAAGTTGAAACAGAATCGGCGGCAGAATCGGCGTCAGCCCGTAGCGCCGCCGGCCGTACACCACCGGCCGCCGGCCCAACAGCCGGGTGTATTCCGCCAATCCGGCCGTGAGGTTCCACAGCACCGATTCCGGCTCCAACAGCGGCAATTCCGCTTCGTCCAACTCGCCGCCGACCAACGCCACCGTCTCGCGCTCGATAGCTTCGCGCAGCGCCGTTAGGCTTGCCGGTTCGCGCTCGGCCATCTGTGAAAGCACGTCGGCCGAGATCAGCAGATTGATCGGCTGCGCCGCAGATGGCGAATGGGCACTGCCCGCCGTTGCGGCATCCCGGGGACCGTCCCCTTTTGCGGAGTCCTGTGGACTGTCCCCCTTTGCGGCATCCCGGGGACTGTCCCCTTTTGCGGAGTCTGCGGAGCAAAAGAGGACTGTCCCCTTCAGCGGGGCCAACTCCTTCCGCAGTGACGCGCCAATCGTCGTACCGGCCACAAGCGTCAGATCCACAAGCGACGCATCGACCGGATAATATTTTCCCCGGCCTTCGAGCAAGACGCCGAACGCGAGCGTGAGTTCACTGCGGGCTCGTTCCGCGTCGCCGGCCACCGCGGCATTCGCGGCCGCGATCGTGTGCGTTTGCAATCGCGGTTCGTCGACCGTGCTGCCATAGCGCATTCGCCGTGCCAACAGTTCGCCATAGAGATGGCAGGTTCCCAGGGCGAGGAAATCGGCGACGAGTTGGACCACGATATTCGGCCGCGCCGCCGGCATTTCGCCCGCATTGCGCGCTTCATCGAGCACCGCAAGCAATGCGGCGACGATGTCGGCCCGGCGATAGAGGCCGATGATCAGCCGGCCGCCGTCGGTTTGTGCCCGGGCGGCGGTCTCCTCCATCATTACGCGCTCCGCCGCGGCCGGAACGACGATCAATTTGCCCGTCACTTCGATGACCGCGTCGGCCCGCCGCCATGCCGGCATTCGGCCCGTCGCCGCGATCAGGGCCGGATGCCAGATCGCCGACCAACCGGCCAACAGCCCTTCCGCGTCGGTCCCTTGCAGATGCGAAGGAAATTCCTCCAGCGACTGGCAAGGAAGCAACACGTTGACTTCGTCGAAGATCATCGGCGGAAGGGTGAGGGTGAGGGGACAGGAAAAAGCAGTGGACAGCGGAGCACGCGCTTGCGGTTTCGCGCGTTCAACCCACGATACTCACTCGCCGGAGCGGAGTCGAGCGGCGCGGGGGATGCATGCAACCTCCCGGTCATGACTCACCGATGAGGATGCCGGCGATGAATACGATCGTGCCGCCGAGCATCACTTGGAACAATGCCGAGGTGAGCGGCGTGTCCATGTAGTGGTTGCGAATCCAAGAGATGGCCGCCAATTCGATGAACACGACCGCCGTCGCCACGCCCGTCGCCACCCAGAAATGCGGAATCAAATACGGCAGCGTATGCCCCAGGCCGCCGATCGCCGTCATCAGCCCGCACGCCAAGCCGCGCAGCAGCGGCTTGCCGCGGCCGGTGAGACTGCCGTCGTCGGAAAGCGCTTCGGCAAAGCCCATGCTGATGCCGGCCCCCACGGCCGCCGCCAAGCCGATGCGAAATGCCTCGAAGTTTCTGTTTTGGGTTGCAAATGCCGCGGCAAACAGCGGCGCTAGCGTCGACACCGAGCCGTCCATCAATCCGGCCAGGCCCGGCTGAACGATTTGCAACAGGAACAATTTCTGCCGGGCCTCGGCCTCTTCCTTTTCGGTTCCTGCCGCCCGCTGAGCGCTTTCCAGTGCGTCGGCCAATTGGGCGTGAACACGTTCTTCCTCGGCTAAATCGCCCAATAGTTGCCGCACTCCCGCGTCGGTCGAGCGCTGGATCGCTTGTTCGTAGAACTGCTTGGTCTCAAGCTCCATCACCTGCACTTGCCGCCGGATCGCCGGCAGCCCGAGCGGCCGCACGAGCCAGATCGGCCGCCGCGTGACAAACCCTTTCACATCGCCGCGGCGGATGAGCGGGATATGCTCGCCGTATTTTTCGCGATAGAGCTCGATCAAGCGATGCCGATGCCCATCTTCCTCAGCCCGCATGCGCGTGAGCACTTTCGCCGTGGCGGGATAGTTGTCTTTCACCGCATCGGCGAAATCGGCATAGATCCGCGCATCTTCTTCCTCCAGCGAAATCGCCAGCGCAAGCAGCTCCTGCGGCGTAAGACTCTTGAATGCTCGCACGCGGGGCACCCTTCGATCGAGAATCCGCTAAACGCAAAACAGCACTCGCCCATTCTGCCGAGAGCGGCGGGCCATTGGAAGAGCGACATTTGTTTCGCTGGCGGGTGTCGCGGTCGGCGAGTTATGCTTGCCGCCATGGGACCGGATTTGAAAGCAATTTCGACACGTGAGCTATTTGAAAGGGCGAAGTGGGATCGGCTCGAGTCGGCGATTGAGCGTTCAGGGTGTGCCGTCGGCCTCCTCTTGGCGCTCGCAGTGTGGGCCGGCACTGCAATGACAGATTTCGATCTTTTTCCGAAATTTGTTGTCTGTGCCATCGCCCTCGTTTTGGTCACGCTTACAACGTCGAAATCCACGAACATGAAATGCCGGAGGCCGCAGCCCAAGAGATATGGGGGCCGCCTGGAGAAGACAAAGGAAAGCGGCGTAACGAGGTTTCGGCCCACCGTCAGGGACGGCTTTCCGGCTAGGCTTTTGATCATCTTTGGGGACGGCACGGCCCCGTCGAAAATCTCGGCCAATCTCGCCTCCCCGACGGTCGAGCAGCGGACAGACGATTTGTACCGTCTAGTCCAGTTGGTCACCGGGGCCATGTGCGACCGCGGCGATAGCTTTCGTTGAGCGACCGATGACAAAATCGCTAATGGCCGGAATCGATCACTACCCCACCAGTTCGCTGATGGGTTTGCCGCCGTCGACGATTTTGATGGGCCGGCCGACGGGGCTCATGTTTTCCTTTACCGGGTCGATTTTCAGCGTCTTGCAGACGGTCTGGAAGAGGTCGTGGATGCCGACGGGATGGGAGACGACTTCGACGCCCGCTTTGTCGGTTTCGCCGATCACTTGGCCGCCGCGGATGCCGCCGCCGGCCAATACCGCGTTGAAGGCCTTGGGATAGTGGTCGCGGCCGCCGCGGAGGTTGATCTGCGGGGTGCGGCCGAATTCGCCCATCCACATGATGAGCGTCGAATCCAGCATGCCGCGCTGCTTCAAATCCGCAATCAACTGGGCGAACGGCTGATCGACCGTGCCGGCCAGATCGGTTGTCCTATCGAAATTGTCTTGGTGCGTGTCCCAGCCGCCGAGATCGATTTCGAGGAACGTCACGCCCGATTCGATCAGCCGCCGGGCCAACAGGCAACCGGCGCCGAATTGCGTCTTGCCGTAAGCCTCGCGCATCGTGTCGGGCTCTTGGCTCAGGTCGAAAGCCTTCATCGACGGGCTGAGGATCATACGGCTGGCACGGCTGTATTGCTGCCGGTGATCGCGAACTTCCTGGCTGGCCGTGGCGGCGAAATCGTGTTCGAGGCTGCCGAGCAGTTCGAGCCGGCGGCGATAGCGGTCGGCGTCGGTGGTGAGCGAAGTGTTGGTCGGCTTTTGGGTCGGATTGTTGAGATCGAACGGGTCGAACTGCACGCCCAAGAAGCCGCCGTCGCCGCCAGCCTTGGTCCGGCCGCCGATGCGCACGAAGGACGGAAGATCGTTTTTCGGATCGCCGATTTCGCTGGCCACCAGAGCGCCAATGCTCGGATACTTCACGCTGGCGCTGGGGATATAGCCGGTGTGCATGAGGAAGGTTGCCCGGGGGTGGCTTCCTTCCTTGCTATTCAGCGAGCGGATGACGGCGATATCTTTCATGCTCGCGGCGAGCTTGGGATAGTGCTCGGCGATTTCGATTCCCGAAACGGCGGTGGAGATGGCCTTGGTTTCGCCGCCGTTGGGATGGCCCGGCTTGGGGCTAAACGTTTCAAACTGACTTGGTCCGCCCGACATCCAGAGCAAGATGCAAGCTTTGCCTTGGCGGCGCAGCTCGCTGGCATTGGCGGTGATCAGATCGGTCCAACTGAGCGTGCCCGCGGCGAGCCCGGCGGCGGAGATGCCCTTGAGAAAATCGCGCCGCCCGACAACGCCCGAGCGATTCATGGCAACGCGAACGCAATGGTGAAGGTCGATAGGCATGGCGGCACGCGGCAAGGGTGAGGTTTCGGTCGGGACGGCTTACGCGGCGGATGTGGAGTGAAGACAGGTGCGAATCGGTAAGGGAATATCTCGCGGTTCGTCCTCGCTAACGCTTCGGGCTAGTGTCGCCACACACAAACCCGAAGCGTTGGGGAGGGAGGCTGTTGCCAGACGCGATTTCCATTTTGCGCGGTTCTACTTGCGGTGCAGGAATTCGGTCGAGTTCACCAGCGCCCACTGGATGTCTTCGAAGGCTTCTTTGCGATCGCCGGTTTTCTTGACGTAGTCGAGGCAGGTTTTCGCTTCATCGGATTTCGGCTCGCGAGCCAAAGAGCGGAGGTAGAGTTCCTCGACCACCGCCGCGTCGTCTTTTGTCGACGACAGGAGTTTGCCGAGCGCGGTCGCAGAATTCGCGTTTTCGGCCCGGGCCAGCTGCGGCGAATTCATCAGCACCAGCGCCTGCGGAATCGAGCCCGACACTTCGTCGCGCCGCACGCTTGGATCGTAGCCAAACACGTAGTCGAACAGCGTTCGCGCGGTGCGCGGCTGCCCGTAGGCATTTTTCTTTCCCCCGGCGGCTTTGCCCTGAAGCCGTTCATTGTCGATCCCCAAGGCCGACACCAACGCATCGAACACTTCATCGGCGCGGAGCAATTGCGGGCAATTCGCTTGGAACGGCGTTTGGCCGGGCAGATGCCGCGAACGGCTATCGAGTTGATAGGCCGAACTGGCGGCGATCGTGCGATAGAGCCATTTCACGTCGTAGCGATGGGCGACGAATTGCTTGGCCAGAAAATCGAGCGTTTCCGGGGCGCTGCAATCGCGATCGGGACCGATGTCGTCAACCGGTTCATAAAATCCTTCGCCGACCATTTCGGCCCAAATCCGATTCACGAACGCCTTGGCAAACCATTCATCTTGGGGCGAAGTGATCCAGCGGGCAATTGTCGCCCGGCGCTGGGCATCGGGAGTGCCCAGCGGAAGCTGCTGCCCGGTCACGAAAAACACCGGCTTCATCAGCGTTCCCTTGGCGGCGGGGTTTTTCAGGTCGGGCATGTAGTGCTCGAGCTCGCCGCGGGGAACGTTGGCGTTTTTCGCTTTCTTCGGTCGTTCGCGATCCAAGCCGATCACGTCGAACGAACGCTTCTGGGCGTCGGTCGGCTTCACCGGCCGCAGAGCGATGCGCGGAAAGAACGCAGCCAACTCGTGGAATTGCGTTCGCTTCCAGCGATCGAACGGATGATCGTGGCACTGGGCACATTGGATCTGGATGGCCATGAAGATCCGCGACACCTCGGCCGTGATGTCCGGCGTGGAACCGAATTGGGCCATGACGATCCCGGTGGCGCCGTTCTCGCGTACGTCGCCGGTGGCAGTGATGAATGAACGAGCGACTTCGTCCCACGGCGTGGTGCGATTGAATTGCTCGGCCATGTAGTCGCTGATCGCGACGGAAGCGAGCACGGCCCGATCGTCGGCCCGGCGATACAGAATTACGTCGCGCCAGTAGCGGCCCCAGTTTTCACCGAACTCGGGTCGGGCCAGCAATCGATCGACGGCTTTGGCCCGTTTGTCGGGCGCGGGATCCAAGGCAAAGGCCGTGATTTCGGCGGGTGTCGGCGGCTTGCCGATCAAGTCCATCGACACGCGGCGGAGATAGGTTTCGTCGTCGGCCGGCTTGGCGACCGCTGCCGGCTTGGCAGACTTATAGGAATAGCCGGCGACGGAATCGGATTTCCAAGATTTCGATCCGGCGGCAACTGGTTTCGTTGTGGCTGTGCTGGACGATGCCTTTGCGGTGGTCGCCGGTTTGCTGGCGACGGATTTCGCCGAGTTGGCGATGTCGTCCTGAAGCAGTTTATCGACGCGTGCGGCCGTGTCGGCGGGAGAGGAGGCGGCCTTTGCGAAACCGGGGCCTGACGCGAGCAAAACCGCCGCGATTGCCAGCAGCGACGTTGCCCAGGAATTCCATTGAACTGCTCGCATCGTGTGCCTCTCCGCGAAGATTGAGCCGTTTTCGCCCGAAATCGCAACTGGCGCCTATTTCATCTAACCGCGGAACGGCCGATCGGTTTCGCAAATGGCCGATTTTGCTTGGATTTGCGGCGACATGCTTCGGGGTCCCGTTCGCTGAAATTCTATCACAATTCGCTTGCCGCTGGGAACACTTTCGAGGGGGCGGCAATCGCCGTTCGAATTGGTCGGCCAATTCGGGAGGCAGCGTGGCGAATTGGCCACACGGTGCGGTTTTGCCACACGTTTCCGGTCAAGCCGTCGCGCGGCGACGGGGGTTGTTCGCGATGCGCAAACGGAAGCAGCGGTTGTTCCTTGCCTGCGCTGCGGGCTTCGAGAGCGGGCCGGCAGCACCGACCGTGACGACGGCGGCATTCGGCTTGCAGTTCGGTTTCGCGGTATGGTTTCACGGCATCATACCAATCCAGCACCTTTTCAGCCCGATTCAGCGTTCCGCAACCGCCTATGGCCCGCGTCGTCGAAATTAATTGCCTCGAGCGGCTGCGCGGCTATCGCGGCAATTGGAACTGGCTGCTGGCCGACACTCGCGGGGCGACATTCTTTCAAACATTCGATTGGCTCGAAATCTATCTGCGGCACTTCGGCGGTCGGCTGCGGCTGCGGGTGTTGCTCGTTTCGGGCAGCGATGGGCCACTCGGGATTCTTCCGCTGGTCGTGTTGCCTGAGGCGACACGGCTGGGCACGGTTCGTGTGCTGACATATCCGATGGACGGCTGGGGAACGTTTTATGGTCCCATCGGACCGCAGCCGACGGCGACGCTTTTGGCCGGACTGCGGCATGTTGCCGCTACCCGGCGCGACTGGGATCTGGTCGACTTGCGGTGGGTCGATGCCGACGGCGTCGACAAAGGCCGCACGCGGCAAGCCCTGCGCGCCGCCGCTTTGGCTGCGTCCGAGCAACCGCTGCTGCAAGCCGCGCAGATCGAAACGTCGGGCGGATGGAAGAATTATTGGTCGGAGCGTGATCCGGATTGGCGGCGCGAGGTGGAGCGCTCGCGGCGAAAGTTGGCCGACCTTGGCGAGCTGCAGTTTGTCCGCTATCGTCCGGCGGGGGCAAGCGCCGGCGAAGGCGATCCGCGATGGGAGTTGTACGACGCGTGCGAAGCGATTGCCCGGCGGAGTTGGCAAGGCTCATCGAGCGACGGCACGACGTTGAGCCACGAGTCGGTGCGCGGTTATTTGCGCGATGCGCATGCGTCGGCGGTGTCGGCGGGGGGCGTCGATTTGAATTTGCTGCGAATCGGGGGCCGGCCTGCCGCATTCGCCTACAACTATCATTACGCCGGCAGCGTTTATGGCTTGCGAGCCGGGTTCGATCCGGCCATCGGCCGATCGGGAGCCGGCAGCGTGTTGATGCGAATGCTGGTGGAAGATAGTTTTTGCCGCGGGGACGAACTGATCGATCTCGGCCCCGACCCGCTGAAATACAAACGTCGCTGGTCGACCCGCGTCCAGACCGCCTACCATTATCCCCACTACGCCGCCGCGGGATTGAAGGCGCAAGCGCTGCGGGCCAAGCGTTGGTTGCTGGGAGCCAAGGTTTGACCGGTGGCCGGCATTTCTGGAGACACATGCCCAGCAAAGCCGTGGGCATGCAGCCCAAGCATTTCTAATCGCTCAACCTAACCCCGCACCCAGAAAAAAATTCCTCCGCTGTCGCTCGATCTAACGCTTCTTCGGTCGCGATGGTTGCTTACATCGGATCGGAGCGACGAATCGAACGACAGCGTGAGGTGTCGTCCCCCCCAACGCCGGCCAAACCTCGTTCCGTGCTTTCGGCCACGTTACGCGGCGACGAGCGTGCGGACGGCAGGCCCGGCGTTCGACAAAACTTGGAAATAGCGATTGCAGCGACTCGCCGAAAAGGGGGCCGGTGAGAAGGAAAATCGCTTTTTGCCGGCGCCGCAAGTGCCGCGCGATGATTTGCGGGGTTGAATTATTGCGGCAAAGGCCGACTCGAATGGATTGCAGGCGTTACTGCGGCTGAGACGGCGGCGGCTGCGGACCGGGAGGGCCTTGCTGGGCTGCGACTTGCTCGTTGTAGAGCTTCATGTTGTCGGCTTCACCTTGCAATTTGAACCACGGTCCCGGCGAGAAATACTGGAGGTTGCCCTGCAAGTAGTAAGGGCTGGGCAACACTTGATTGTTCGTGTCCACCTGGCAACCGGTCAGCGCCCCGAGGGCAGCGATGCAGCCCACGAGACCCCACAGCACGGGACGCTTGCAACGCGATTTCATCGACTTCCTCCGGAATGCGACGCGGGGCGATCATCGGCCCACCAGGCTAGCTGAGACTGCCGAAAAGTGCATCCAGCCGGCATAACCGCTACAATTGTTAGCCTCGTTATCGACAGGCTCCGCGGAACGACTTTGGTCGAACTCGGATAAATTTAACTCCGCATATTCGAGGCTCGGTAGCTGGGTAAATTCGCTCGGCAAAGGCAATTTGGGTATGATGGATTTCGCGGAATTGCTCGGCTGGATTGTGCGAAGCGATGCGATCGCAATGTGCGGGGCCCCGGAGCGCGGGACCCTATTGCTAGCGTCGCCGAGATCGCGAACATGCACAGCGGGGCGGAATGAGTGATGCAGGGGAAGAGGCGTGCTAATTTGTCTGCCGCATGCAAGCGGCGGCCGGGAGGCTATCGATTCATGATTACCGATTCTCGAACCGTCGGCAGCGAATCCAATTTTGGATTTCGAGGCCGCCCGTGGTTTTGCGCGGCGTTGGTATCGGCAGCGACTGCTGCTGGCGGCGCGATCGTCGCTGCCGCGGGAATTGCTTGCCTCGCCCTCGCTTCCGCCACGAATGCCTTCGGCGCTCCGCCGAATCCGCAGCAGGTGCAGACGACCCAGACGGTGGTGGGAATCGCGATTCCCGTTCAAATCGGCAATCCGGCTCTCGGGGGCGGTGGGTTGCCGATGCAGATGTACTACAATCATGTCGCCGTGCTCTACAATGGCGACTATCGCGATGCGCTCGCCGGCTACAAGGCCGACCTGGGGCTTGGCCGCATGACGGCCACGAGCCGCTGGATCGATTCGATCTGCTACTACACGATGATCGGCGAATCCCTTTATCACGAGGGAAAATACGCCGAAGCGCTCGAGAACTACAATGCCGCGTTGCGGCTGCAATTGGCGTTTCCCAATTGGATGGCCCAGGTCCATTTCCCGGCCATCATCCAAGCGAGCGCGGTCGCCCCGGCGACCCCTTGGGGCCGGACGCAGCGCGCGGCAAAGGTGTGGAACCCGCCGACCTATATGCAGATCGAGCAGGGACAACTGTTCCTCAATCTGCAACCGAATTCTTCGCAGGTGGTCACGCCACCGCAATTGCTCAATGTCGGCGTGATGGAGATCGTGCGTTGCACGGTGTTGGCGCTGAAGCGGCGTCAGCAAATCATGGGGCCCGTATGTCCCAACGACCACTTCAGCGAGGAATTGTTCCAAGCCTTCAGCCGTCGGCCCGGCCAACAGAATCATTGGTCGGAAGGTTGGGTCACCGCCGAATTGGCGATGGCTAATTTGAATGTCGGGCAGGCAGGACAAGCCATCGCCCTGCTGCGGCAAGCGGTCACCGTTGGCGGCGAATACGACACGCCGCTCACGCCGATGATCTTCGAAGAACTCGGCGAACTGGCGATTCAAGCGGGCGACTACGACTCGGCCAGCAAATATCTCGAAGAAGCAAGCTACTCGGCGTTCGCGTACAACGACCTCGGCGTGATGGAAGAAGCGTTTCGTTTTGGCCAACAGGCACATCTGCTATCGGGCGCACATGGGATGTTTCCGCCTTTGTCGGCGGCGATCCAGTGGGCACGAAGCCATGCATACGCCCGTGAACTGCTCGCAACGCTCTGGCTCTCGGCGACAGAAGAATATGCGTTACAAGGCGGCCATGGTCCGCAAGCCTTGAAGGCACTGGTCGAGGCCCATGACGTTATCCTGCGCCATGATATGGGCCAGCACCAGATCGGCGCGCGTTGGGATTACTTGAATGCCCTGTTGGACTATCAGCAGGGCAACGTGTCGGCCGGCGATACGGCAATTGGCAACGCGCTGGCGCTCGAACGATCCGGCTCGCTCTGGCTGTTTCAAATCGGCCTGGCCGATGAATACGTGCAAGGCGGCCCCAGCTTGGGGCCCCACCGCGCGCTCGGGCTTTATAGCTTGCTGCTGCGAGATCCGGTTCCGATGGATTGGGCAGCTCGGCCGCTCGAGACGTTGACCGTCATGGCGACGCCGCACTATCGCGTCTACGAGCATTGGTTCGAAACGACGTTGCAAACCGGCGTCGAGATGTCGCTGGAAGTGGCGGATCGAGCTCGAAGGCATCGGTTCTACAGCACGCTTCCCTTGGGCGGCCGGCTGCTCTCCTTGCGCTGGGTGCTCGAGGCCCCGGAAAGTGCGCTTGATCCGCAGGTGCTGTTGCAGCGGCAGAACATTCTGACGCAATTCCCGCAGTACGCCGATGATGCGAAGCAAGTGAAGAAACTTCGGGCCAATTTGGCTCGCCAGCCACTGGTGGCGGATTCGCCGAAAGCCACGCGAACCCAGTCCGACGAATTGGCCGAGATCGCCCGCATCAGCCAATTGCAAGAAACGCTGTTGCGCGAGATCGCGCTGCGGCGCGAAGCTGCCGAACTCGTGTTTCCGCCGTTGCGCGACACGCGCGACGTGCGAGCCGCCTTGCCGCCGCGCAGCGCGCTGTTGATTTTCTTCACGACCAGTCACGATACGTATGTGTTTTTGATGTCGAAACAGCGTTACACGACTTGGAAGCTGGAGTCTCCGGTCGTGCTGGAGAAAAAGCTTTCGACGCTGCTGAAGGCGATCGGCAACTACGACGCCAACCACGAAATCCTCGAAAGCCAATTGGCCGACGAGAATTGGACGCAAGCGGCTCGCGACCTGACCGATGCGTTGATGGCCGGGTCGAACTCGAAGGAAAATTTTGCGGCCGGCATCGACGAGCTGATCGTGGTGCCGGATGGTCCGCTGTGGTATTTGCCCTTCGAGGCCCTGCAGGTTCCCGCCCATCCGAATGACAAAGACCGCAAAGACACGGTGCCGCTAATCACGCGCACGCGAGTGCGCTACTTGCCGACGATGGGCCTGGCTATTCCCGATGGCCGCGATCGGTTGGAGAACGGCGAGATCGGCGTCGTGCTCGGCCGGATGACGCCGCACGAAGATCCGCAAGTCGTGCAAAGCGAGTTCGACCGGTTGAAGAAGATCATGCCGCATGCCGAGGCGCTGAAATCGCCGCTGCCGGCCGCGTCGCCGCTGTATGCGTCGTTGTTCGACGGCATGGTCGTGTTCGACGAGGTGAACAATAGCACCACGAGCGATAAGGGGCATTACGAATGGGATCCGATTCCGTTGGATCGTGTGCGGAATTCCGGCACGCTTTTGCAGTGGTTTTCGCTGCCCTGGAAAAGCCCGACAACGTTGATTCTGCCCGGCTACCGCACGCCCGCCGAAAACGCGCTCAGGACGGGGGCCGGCTCGGGCGGCGATATGTTCTTGAACCTGTGCGGCTTGATGTCGACCGGCACTCGGACCGTGTTGCTGAGCCGCTGGCGAACCGGTGGTCAGACGAGCTACGATTTGGTCCGGCAATTTATTCAAGAGTTGCCGTATTCCAGCGCGGCCGACGCGTGGCAGCGCAGCGTGGAAATGTTGATCGAGACTCCGCTGGATTTGAACCGCGAACCGCGGGTCAAGCGTGTGCCAGGACGCGAATCGGCGACCGGCCAAAACCCGTTCTTCTGGGCCGGCTATTTGCTCGCCGACACCGGTTGGGCCCCCGCGAAGGCAGAGCAACCGGCGGCGGCCGTGATCGTGCGTCCGCAATTGCCGCCACAAGCGGCGCCTCCGGCTGCGCAACCCGCCAAGGGAGCGCCGAAGCCGGGCAAGTTTTGAAACGATTCGATTGGCATCCTTTGCGTCCGTTCGATTCATTGCGTCTGACCCTCCGAGTTCTGCTGCGAGTCGAATCGTCCGCATGATTGTCACCCTCGATGGGCCGGCCGGCGCCGGCAAGAGCACCGCGGCCCGGGCCTTGGCTCGGCGATTGGGATTCCGCTTTCTCGATACGGGGGCCATGTACCGCGCCGTCGCTTTGGCGGCCGTCGAGCGCGATTTAAACTGGGACGACGCACCCGCATTGGTGCAGCTTGCCCGGCAATTGACGATCGAGCTTCGTGGCACGCAGGTTCTTCTCGACGGCATCGACGTGAGCGATGCAATTCGCACCTCGGCCGTGACAGGTGTGACGCACTATGCCGCCAATAATCCGGGCGTGCGCGAAGTGCTTGTCGATCTCCAGCGCCGGGCAGTCGGCGACGCCGACATCGTTGCCGAAGGGCGCGATCAGGGAACCGTCGTATTTCCGCGCGCCGAATGTAAAATCTTTCTCACCGCCAGCGCCGAAGAGCGTGCCCGGCGGCGACAGGCCGATTTGGCGGTCCGCGGCGAGTCGATGCCCTTGGCCGAAATTTTGGCGCGGCAGAACGAGCGCGACTCGCGCGACGCCAGCCGCCGGGTGGGCCCCTTGGCCGCGGCGAGCGATGCCGTTACCGTTTTGACCGACGGTTTGTCGCCGTCGGAGGTGGTCGATAAGTTGGAATCGCTAGTCCGCGCCCGCATGAAATAATCCCCGCCGTTCCCCTTCGAATCCGCCCCGAAGCCCAGGGAAGGCAACCATCGCGTCCTCCATTGCATACTGCCTCCTCCGACTTCCCGGGATGCCCCGCCACCCAATCCTCCACCGCCGCTCCCTTCGCCGCCCCGCACCATGGTCCAACGCTCATTCCCCAAGCGGCTGTGGTACGACGTGTTGCGGGTGGTGTGTCGGATGGCCGGAATTCTCGTTTTCCGGATTCGTTGCCGTGGCCGGAATTTCGTTCCGCCCACCGGCGGAGGATTGGTCCTTTCGAATCATCAAAGCCATCTTGATCCGGTGCTCGTGGGTTTGGCAACCGACCGGCGGCTGAATTATCTGGCTCGCGATACGCTTTTCAAGTTTGCGCCGTTTCGCTGGCTGATCCGCTCGCTCGACGCGATTCCGCTCGATCGCGAAGGGCTCGGATTGGCCGGGCTCAAAGAAACGCTCAAGCGGCTGAAACGGGGCGAACTTGTGCTGATCTTCCCTGAAGGAACGCGCACGCGCGACGGCGAGGTCGGCGTGCTGAAGCCGGGTTTTTGTGCTCTGGCGCGGCGGGCCGGAGTGCCCCTGTTGCCCGTCGGCATCGACGGGGCATTCGATTCATGGCCACGCTGGAAGTCGCTGCCGGGTCGGGCGGTGATCCATATTCAATTCGGGGAACCGCTCGAGCCGGCCGAAATTGCTAAGCTGGATGATCGCCAATTAGTGGCCGAAATGGATCGCCGCATCCGCGCCGCACATGCGGCGGCACGGACCTATCGACAATGCGCGCTCGAAGGGACGAAGATGTTGCTCGAAGTCGGCTGCCACGGTCGGCCATCGAGATAAAGAGCCGCTGCGCAAATTTCTTGAACCTCCCGTTGGGGGATGGTAAAACGGCTGTCTGGCGGAGAGACGACGATCGATCGCGCTCAACCCGGGGCAAGCCGCATGAACGACATCATCCGATGGCAATGCGCCTGCGGCAAATGGATTACGGCTCCATCCTCTGCTGCCGGCCGGAAAGGACGTTGTCCGCAATGCAAGGCGATTCTCGAAGTCCCCCGCGCATCGCCGGCTCTTTCAACCGTTCCAGAAGCCAGGCATGCGGCGCCCGCTGTCCGGCCTGTGGTGTCGCCCGTCGCGACCTCCGCACCAGCGAAATTGCCGGCAGCGGCAAAACCGCCGGCGATACCGGTAGCGGCCGCGGCTCAGCCAAAGATCGTTCGGCCGCTTGATCGGGACGGCGATCACGCACTACCTCATCCTGCGCTCCACACGGCTTCCGCCCAAGCCGCCCCGGCGGTATCAGCAAGCGCCAAAACGGACGTCGGAAGGCCGCTCGCACCCCATTGCCCGGCAGCCTTGGTGCGGAACCGAACTTCTCCGCGCGAGCTTTTGCATTTTGCCTTGTTTCTGGCGTTGATTCCGCTCGCCATCGACACACTCTGGTCGAAGCCGGCAATCCAAGACTTTACCGAGCGGCTCGCGAGCACTGCGGAGGATCATCCCGAAATCGCGCCGCGCCTCGACGATTGGGCTAACCGGTTGAGTGCTCACGCGGCCAGTTTCGAGGAATTGTTCAACATCCTGCCCAACCATGAGGTCGAGGGGGCTTTTCTCCCGCGAGACAGCCATTTGCATTGGGCGCTGGCACTGGTTGCCGCCGCGCTATTCTTCGGACTTCTCCTGGCATTGTTTCCGTCAGCGAAGCTCAATCGGCTCTCGCTGGCCGGCATCGGGCTGCTCACGGCCACGGTCGGTGTTCTGCTGTTGATCGGATTTCAATATGCCGCCGAATGGACGCAGGGCCACATGCTGATCGGCCGCAGCATTGTCGTGCTGATTTTCTACATCGTGAAATTCATCGGCTTCTCCTATAACTGCGCGAACGACCCTCAAAACGGTTTCCTGTTCTCCTTCTTCGGTTTTACGCTCGGCGTCGGCTTGTGCGAAGAAATCTGCAAAGCGATTCCGCTTATGGCACGCTTTCAGCAACTCGACGCGCCGTCGCGCAATTCGAGCAACACCTGGCAGAACGCATGCCTGTGGGGAATGGCGTCGGGCGTCGGCTTCGGCATTGCCGAAGGCATTCTCTATTCCGGAAGCCAATACAACGGGATGTCGTCGGGATTGATCTACCTCGTGCGATTCGTCTCCTGCGTGACATTGCATGCGGCGTGGGCCGGCTCGGTAGGTATTACGATGTTCAACCGCCAAGGGTCTCTTCAAAACACGGATAGCTGGTACGAATACGTATTCGAGTTGCTCATTACGATCAGCATCGCAATGACATTGCACGGACTGTACGACACGCTCTTCAAGAAGGATCTGCCGGTGCTGGCATTGGGCGTCGCCGTCGCATCGTTTGGCTGGTTTGCGTTCCAAATCGAATCGATGCGCCGCTTCGAACCTGCGGCAAAGCCGCTTCGCGCGGCAGTCGGGTGAGCCGTTTTCGCGGCCTCTTGCACGGCTGCTTGACGCTCTCGATCGGCGGCGGATAGACTTTTGTGGAGGAGAATGGCTGCGACCGAATGATCGTCATCGACCGAGTTTTCGCTGGAGATACAGGGATGTTACAAACACTTGGGATCGTGCAGGTGAATTCGGATTCCACCGTGCCGCAATTGAAGTCGGGTCGCGGACTCGCGGGCCGCTCGCTCATGGAATGGGCAATCCGGCGAGTGACCGATTGCGAACGGCTCGATGCCGTGATCGTCGCGGCGCCGCAAAGCGAAGCGGCCGGACAATTGGCCATGATGGTCCCGCCCGATGTGCCCGTGCATTTCAGCTCGGCTGCGGATGAACTCGGCCGGCTGGTCGACGCGGTCAGCGATTTTCGCGCCGAGGCAGTCGTGCGAATTTCGATCGACCATCCGCTCGTTGACCCGGTGTTGGTCGATCGCTTGGCGATCGACGCCGGCGCACATCCGGGCATCGATTATTTGGGCTATTGCCTTTCCGACGGCAGGCCCGCGGTTCATTCGCCGCTGGGTTTGTGTGGCGAATGGTTTCGCACGACGGCCTTGGTTCGGGCGCATCGCGAGGGCGCCGGCAGTAGCGGCGGGGCTTCGGTGACGGACCTGTTCTGTTCCCATCCTGAACGATTTCAGCTCCGTTTGCTGGCGCTCCCGCTCGAATTGCAACGCGACGATTTGCGGCTGGCGATTTCCAACGTCGAAGATTGGGAACATGCCCAGACGGTTTTCGACGTGCTTGGCACCGAGAACGTCGATTGGCAACGGATCGCGGCCATGCTCGACCAGCAGCCTGGATTGCGGCGCCGAATGGGCGAATTGAACCGCGCTGTTTAGCTAGCAGCCGCTACGGCGCGGCGGATTCCGTAGATTAGGCTTTCTAATCTGTCTGCAGCCGAGTCCGGCCATATTTGATTACGCCTGCCAAACACAGGCCTTCCCTCCGGGCAGCGCGCGGCCCGGATTTCCGTTACAACCGGCAAAATCTCTCAGGTTTGCCGGCGCGCGAAACCGAAATATCAAAAAGACTGCCCCGGGCCAATCGGCTCGTTCGAGCGATCAATCCAATCTGGAATGTTCGCCCGGGGCGGCAGCAATATCGCCATTCGACCATCCAGCGACCGGCTTCGGCTGGTAAAGGTTGCTCTGCCATGCGCAAACTATTTTTCACCGCGTTGTGCGTATTGGCCGCCTCGGCCGGTTGTCGCCAGTGCGCAAGTCCGTACGACTACTGCTCGCCGGTTGTCGAGAATGGCCCGGAGCCCTCGCTCGCATCGGATAGCGCGACGTATGAGCCGGATTACGCCTCGAACCGCGGTGGCGGGAATTCGCAGGCTGCAGGCATGAATGCAGGCTCGCGAATGGCAACCGCTCCGCAGCCATCGTCGCAGGGAAGCATGCAGTAGTTACCCGTCGAAGCTGCCGCCCGAAGGACGCGATTGACGCGCGAAACCGCAAGCGAGCGGCCGGACCAAGCGGCAATCGAACGCGGGCAACGGCTCAGAGTTTCCAGCCGTCGCTCAATACGGCCCCTTTCTGCACGACGACGATGCCGTCGCAGATCATGTATTCGGGCGTTTCCTCGCTCGTGTCGAGTTTCTTGTCGTTGACGACGCGAACATTCGCGCCGATGCGGCAATTCTTGTCGACGATCACGCCGTCGATCTCCGTCCCGGCGCCGATCCCTTGCGGAATCGTGTGCTGGCAGCGGGCCATCGTTTCGGGCGAATCGTAATCGTCGGCTCCCATGACGACCGAGTTGCGCACCACGGCTCCGCGCCCGATCCGGCATCGCAGGCCGATCACGCTGTTTTCGATCACGGCTCCCTCGCCGATCATGCAGCCGTCGGAAATCAGGCTTTGGCTAACCTGCGCTCCCTCGATTCGCGAAGGGGGCAGAAATCTGGCCCGCGTGTAGATCGGCGCTTCGGCCGACACGAGATCAAACGGCGGATGCGCCGCCGCCAGATCGAGATTGCACTGGTAGAACGATTTGATCGTGCCGATGTCTTCCCAATAGCCGTCGAACAAGTGCATTTGCACTGTTTGTGACGCGATCGAAGCGGGAAATATTTCGCGGCCGAAATCGTGATAATCGGTCTTTGTCAGCACATCGACCAGCAAATCGCGATTGAACAAATAGATGCCCATGCTGGCCATGAGATCGCGTCCATGGCTGGCGACGCCGCGGCGGTCGATCCAGGCCGGCTCGGTGCGCATCCGTTCGACTTGCTCGGCGGTTTTGGGCTTTTCGAGAAAATCGACCACCCGGCCGGAATCGTCGCTGCGCATGATGCCGAACCCCGACGCGGCTTCGCGTGAGACGGGCATGGCGGCGATCGTCACATCCGCGCCCGATTCTTTGTGCGTTTTCACCATTTCGGCGTAGTTCATGCGATAGAGCTGATCGCCGGACAGCACGAGCACACAGTCGATCTCGGTCGATTGGAGATAGCGGATGTTTTGCCGTACGGCGTCAGCCGTGCCTTGATACCAATCGGAACTGCCGAGCGTTTGTTGCGCAGCAAGGATTTCGACGAAGCCGGCGTTGTAGGGATCGAACGTATAGGTGCGTCGGATATGCCGGTGCAGGCTGACGGAATTGAATTGCGTCAGCACATAGATCGAATTCACTCCGCTATTAATGCAATTCGAGATCGGCACGTCAATGAGCCGATATTTGCCGGCCAATGGCACGGCCGGCTTCGAGCGGAACTTCGTGAGCGGATAGAGCCGAGTTCCTCGACCGCCGCCGAGCACGAGAGCGAGAACATTTTTCATAGGGGCAAAAGCTTTGGGCGTGGGACGAGGAACAGCGCTCCGGCCGATTGCACTAAGCCGAATCGTCGGCGAGGGAGGCGCGGCCGCGCGATTCTCGCTTACGCTTCGGGCAAGTACTCGTCGGACGAAGCCTTGATTTTCGCCGTGCGCCACTGGCTCCGCTAGTGCCGCTTGATGGCTCTTTCTCGGGCCCAAAAAGCAATGGCAAAGTCAGTCGCACACGATGTTTGCCGTGGCGGAACGTTCGGATGATTACTTCGATCGATTACATTGCTCGGCCGGCCGGTTCTGATCTCGGCATGTGGCCCAGTTCGCTGTGGCCGTGCATTTCGAAGTGCCGCCGTTCGTGGTGATACATCAAGCCGAGAAACGCGACACCCAGTCCCACAATCAGCGTAATCAGCAGTACGACCATGCAAATTACCATCGAAGGGACCCCGAGCAACTGGCCATCCTTAGGCAATGCGTCGCGGGTGGTTAGCACCGCTTCGAAGCGAACGGCGAATGCCAGGGCGGTCAGGCCCAATCCGATCAGCGCTCCGGCGGTAATGATTGCTCCGCAAAGTGCTCGCATACGAAGTTCCTTATTTTGAATGTGTTTGAAAAATTGAATCGTTGCCGCGGTGGTCGCCAATTGTCGGCGGTGGGTTAGTCGTTCGATCGAAGGTCGGCGGAGTTATTGTCCGAGCATTCGCAGGCAACCGCCCATCACCAGACAGATGCCGGCGATAATCATCAGCACGCTGCTGCAGCCGCATCCCATCCACGGGCCGCGCGGACCCGAGGGCTGAAAATACCCGCCGCTGCCGAGCATCGGTCCTCCCATTCCAAAACTCATAAGATCATCTCCTGTAAAGTTAGAGCAGAGGTAGATACAACGTCGTGGTCGCACGCACAGTTACGTCGTCGCTCTCTTGAATTGTGACGTCTCGGGTAGGATGCCTTGGGCTTAGCCGCGCCCATTCAGCGGTGCGATGCGATGTTCGTCGTAGGCCCGCTTGGCGGCCTTAGCCATCGGGATCCATTCTTGGATCTGCCGGAGACGGCTGGCGTCGCTCGGGTGGTCGGACAGGATCGCCGGCATCGACGTCGGCCCCGACGCCGCTTCCATTTCCTGCCAAAATGCCACTGCTTGATCGGGATCGTAACCGGCGAACGTCATCAAGAAGATGCCGATATGGTCGGCCTCGGATTCTTGCTGCCGGTCGTAGTGGAGCGAAAGCAATCCATGCCCCACCGTGCGTTCGCGGGCGATCCGCTCGCTGATGTGGTGAGCCAGCGCGTGGGAGATCTCGTGCGACATCACGGCCGCGAGCTGATCGTCATTGCGCACGACGTCGAGCAAACCGGTATAAACGCAAATCTTTCCGCCGGGCAAACAGAAGGCATTGATCTGCCGGCTTTCGAGCACCGCATATTCCCATTCGAATTCGCCCGGCGTCACGTGCAAATTTATTTCGCGCATCAACGGTTCGATCGCCACGACGGCCGCGATTCTTCGGCCAACCCGCTCGACCTGATCAACTTGCGGGCCGCTACGGACGACGTGCGACTTCGCCAGAATCTGTTTGAAGGCGTCGTGGCCGACTTGCAGTTCTTGCTGTGGGCTGAGGGCCAGCGATTGCATGCGGTGCCCCGGCCCGGTGCCTTGTTCTTGAACTCCGCACCCAGCGGCCAACATCGTAACCACAGCCACCGTGAACGCAATTCGCGCAATCGCCGCACTGCAATGTGTTGCTCGGCGCAATTGGCTTTGTCCTAACTTCATAAACGCGAGACGCCGCATTGGCGGGGAAAAGGTCGCTTAGGAAACGGCGGGCCGCAACTGCTGCAAACCCTGCGCCGCCGGCAATCGCCCGACGAGCATCTTAGCAGCCACTTGCCGTTAGAAGCGTGAAACGAGCACGAATTCCACGATTTTTCTTGCCATGTCGGTTAACCGTTCCGTTCTCGGCCTCGGCAACGGCAATTTACCGCGAAATCAGTTATCGCGAAGCAACGCCGCCATTCGGTTCGACCTTCGGGCCCCGCCTTCATTCAATCCAGCCTAACACGTCTCCTCTTCCAACATCCCGGGATGGCTGATTAGAATAGAGCACGCATCATGCGGAAGAACAGGCGGGCCCTGGAACATGTGCTGCGTTCTGCAGCGCAAAAGGGCCGATCCCGCATGCTCGTCGAAGTTTGCCGCACACGCAGTCGAAGTTCGCAGCGCCGGCTTGGCGTTTGTTTGCTCGGAGTCCGCCAAGCCATCGCAGCGAGAGCCGGCGCGGCCGGCCCGTGCACCCCAACATCGACGACCGCGCGCCGCGACCAATGGTCGCTGACCAGTCGTCACTACCGAGAAGATCACAATCGGATCCGCCCCAAGGGCAATTCAAGAGGAAACGACCGTGGTGAATCTGCTGGAAAACTCGTCCGAGATATCGACCGCGCCGGAGCCAGTCAGTGCGGCCGACGATCAGTTGTTGGCTCCGCCCGGCCTTTCGCCCGAGATGCTTTCCGACAGCGTCGCGCGGGATTTGGTGCGCGTGTTCAAAGTGCTTTCCGACGCCACTCGTCTGCGGATCATCTACTTCTTGCTGCAAGCCGACGAGCTGCATGTCCGGGCACTCTGCGACCTGCTCGGCCAAAGCCAGCCGGCGGTGAGCCATCATTTGGCGCTTTTGCGCGTGTCCGGCTTGATTGACGCTCGCCGGCAGGGGAAACATAATTTTTACCGCTTGCTTCCGGCGGCGTTCCACAAGTTGCTCGATCAGGTGTATGCCACCGTGCCGGCCGGCATGCGGCGAACACGCTTCGAGCAGCATGTGTTCGAAGCGGTCTTCGCCGGCAGCCAAGGCTGAGGGCGTCAAAGCCTCTGTTACTTAGCAGGCATACTCCGTAATGCCGTCTGCCACTGAGCAGGCCCCGCAATGGTTTCCTGCGTCGCCGAAGCAATACATTCGCTTGCTAGCGCTGCGGGCTATCACGTCCGACATCATTCCGCGAGCAGCTTTGTCACGAGCCCTTCGACGCGATCGTAGAGCGGCCTTTCGGGCGAATCTTCCGCCGCCTCTTCCAATCGCTCGCGAAGTTTTCCCTGCTGGTCGTACACCAGCACGGTCGGAACGGAGGCGATGCCGAGCTTCTTGTACATCGCATCCGAATCTTCCGACGACAACACGTTGTCGAACGTCGCTTTCTTTTGCCGTAGAAAATCGAGCACTCGCGGCAGATTGTCCTCAGGCCGGCCAAAGCCTTCGTAGTCGAAACTAAGCGAAATGCAGGCCACGCGCTTCCCAGCAAACCGCCGATGGAATTCGACGAGCTTCGGAAAATCGCGCACGCAGGGCGGGCAGGCCGTGCTCCATGCATCGATCACAACCACTTTCCCGCGATCGCCGGCAATTAGCCGCTCGAGGCCCGCATCGTCGAGAAGTTTGAGCGACACCGCATCGGCAGTATTCGGCCCAGCGGCGGCATTTTCTTTGACCGCCGGGTCCGCAGCCGCCGGCTGCGCGGAAATCGGATGCCCGCACCCGGAGATTCCCGCAAATCCAATAATTGCCGCGCAGAGTAGTGCGGCGAGCAGTCGATTCATGTCGGTATGCATTCGGGTGAGCGGCAAGGCGCTAGCCGCCGGTGGAAAATTTCACTGCGACAATTCTCGCCAATCCTTGCAATGTCAAAGCAAGACAACCGGCGGCGAGCATCTTGCCGCTCAAGTTCGGCCGCGGCTCAGCGGCTCAGTGCGGAGCCAAAAGCTTGAACGGCCAGAGCGGCACATTCCTCAGGATACCAAACCCGATCACTAGCACGACAATCCCCCATCGCCACCCGGCGGGCACCCAGCGCGGCCGCGGCCACCGCGCCACCCGGCCGCGCCATGCCGCCAACCAGTTTCGCGCCACAACGAGGGCCAATACCGGCAGCAGGCAAACCGACAAGGCATTGAGCCGCAGCGCCGCGAGCACATTGCCGTGCAGAAGCTGATGCAGCGCCCGAAGCGTGCCGCAGCCGGGACAATCCAGGCCCGTCAGATGGTGAAAAACACAGACCGGATAACCGCTTTCGCCCGCGGGGTCTCTCGAATAGAGCAGCACCAGCACCCCGACGAACAGCGGCGCGGCAAGCAGAATTAGCAGCAAAACGCGACGCCGGCGCACCATGACACTCCGATGTTCCACCCACAACCAATTCGTCCCGGCACCATTGAGTTCGCCGTTTACAGGCGGAAATTGGGCCGAAAAACCGTAGCCGGCCGGCCGTAAGCAGAAAATTCGCGATCAGGCCGACACCGAACGAAATCCAGCATCACATCTTCGCCGAGTCGGACGAACGGCGGGCTCCTTCATAGTCGCCCGCCGCCAACTTGCCGTTCACTTTCGCGGCATACACGATCGCCACGATTCCGAACGGCAAGCAGCAGCAAATCGTGCTCAAAATCGCCGGCACAAGATAGTTCGGAAGCTGGGGCCGGGATAGATCGGCCCGCCGGTCGCCATGCTCGATTGATACGGATTTTTCAGCGGCGCGGCGCAAGCCGGGCATGTGGTCGATGTGTCAGGAATTTGCGAGCCGCATTGCGGACAAAACATCAGATATCCCTTAGTGTTCGCAGGGGCCAACTCGACCGTTCGGTAGGCCACTCGTCACCGAAACGCGCCGACCGCAACAAGGATCGCTCCGTAGATTACCGCTCCGACGACCCAAATTCCGAATGAAATCCAGCACCACATCTTCGCCGAATCCGACGACAATTGCGCGCCGGAGTAGTCTCCGACCGCAAGCTTGCTACCTACCTGGGCAGCGTAAACAATCGCCACGATTCCAAACGGCATGCAGCAGAAACAGGTCGCCAGAATCGATTGCACGAGGTAACTGGGAATATCTGGGCCTCGGTAAACAGGCCCCGGCGTGGCCATGCTCGACTGATACGGATTGCCCAACGGCGCGCCGCAGGCCGGGCAGGTCGATGCCGTGTCGGGAATTTGCGAGCCGCACTGCGGGCAATACATCCAAGCTCCCTGCTCACCAGTGCCGCTGATTCGTTGCCACAATCAGACCAACCACCAGTGCCGGTCCGAGAACGCTCATCACGATCGCAAAAATCGCCCGGCCCATGCCATGCCGGCCGGGATGCTTCTTGATGTCGACGATCGCCACGATTCCCAAGATCAATGCCAGCGGCGCGGGAAACAAGAGAATCGAGAACAAGCCCATGTAGCCCGCCGCGATCGACCACCAGGATCGGCCTACCGGCAAAAGCATCCGCATCCCGGCGTTTTCGCCGATATCGCTCGCCTGGGGATACGGATACGGACTTTGCTGTGCATACGGCATCGGCTGATTCGGCGGGCTGGCGGGCCGGACCAGCGGAGCCCCCGGCGCAATCCCGCAGCGCGGACAAGCCGTCGGCGGTTCGGGCAACAGCAATCCACAATTTCGGCAATACATCTGAATTCTCCATCGTAGGTCAGGCTTTTCAGCCTGACAGCCCGCATCGTCGGCCGGCTGGCACAGCATCGTAGCAGGCACACTCCGTGTGCCGTCTGCCCTGCTCTGTGCGCAGCGCTCCATGGAGCGCAGACGGCACGCGAAATGTGCCTGCTACACATTCAGCAGCTCTCCGCCGCCCGGGGAGTATACCCCCGCAAGTTTCGCGGAGCAAGCAATTGCCGCCGAATGCCGAATCGCTTGACGCCCGGCAAATGCGGCGTCACCATCGTAGGTTAGGCTTTCCAGCGCAATATATCATCGGCCGCCATCGTAGCAGGCACACTCCGTGTGCCGTCCGCCCGCTCGGAGCGTTCGCACTACAAGTGGCCGACGGCACACGGAGTGTGCCTACTACTGTTTTCAAAAAGGCATTCGGCTCATGGCGGAACACGTTTTCTTGGCAGTCGATCTCGGCGCTTCCAGTGGCCGACACGTCGCCGGGCGGTTCGACGGGGCGAAGCTCGCGCTCGAGGAAACGCATCGCTTCGGCAATGGTCCCGTGGCCGCGGCCAGCCATCTGTATTGGAACCTGCTGGGCCTGTGGCATCATGTCGTCGAAGGCTTGCGGGCTTCGGCCAGCGAGTTCGGATCGCGGATTCAAAGCGTGGGCGTCTGCACTTGGGGGGTCGATTTCGGGCTGCTCGGCCGGGGCGACGAACTGCTGGGAAATCCGTATTGCTACCGCGACTCGCGCGCCGAGGGAATGCTCGAACGCGCCTTCGAGATCGTTCCGCGCGATGAGATTTTCGCCGCCACCGGCGTGCAGTTCTTGCAGATCAACACCCTCTATCAACTGCTCGCTATGCGGCTGAATAGCTCTCCGCTCTTGGATGTTGCCGAGTCGCTGCTGATGGTGCCCGACCTGTTTCACTGGCTGCTGTCGGGCTCGAAAGTGAACGAGATGACCGAAGCCAGCACGAGCCAATTTTTCGATCCGCGGCGCGGCGCCTGGGCTGCCGATCTGTTCGAGCGGCTGCAATTGCCCACGCGCATTTTGGGCACGATCGTCGCACCGGGCACGCGGCTCGGCCCACTGTTGCCCGCCGTGCAAGCCGCCACCGGGCTAACGGATGTCGAGGTCGTCGTGCCCGGTTCGCACGACACGGCCAGCGCCGTGATGGGCGTGCCCGCCGCAAGCCGCGCCGGAGCCGAGCCCGATTGGTGCTACATCAGCTCGGGCACATGGTCGCTGATGGGCGTGGAATGCCCCGCCCCGGTCGTGACGCCGCAATGCCAGGCCCGCAACTTCACGAACGAAGGAGGCGTCGGCGGCACGACGCGGCTTTTGAAAAACATCTGCGGACTGTGGATGGTGCAGGAATGCCGGCGGTCGTGGAACAGTGCCGGGGCGGGCTACAGTTGGGACGATCTCAACAATCTCGCGGCCGCCGCCCCGCCGCTGGCAGCGCTGGTGGATGTCGACGATCCCAGTTTCTTGGCCCCTGCCCACATGCCGCAAGCGATCGGCGACTATTGCCGCCGCACCGGCCAATCGCCGCCGACAAGCGTCGGCGCGGTCGTCCGCTGCACGCTCGAAAGCCTCGCGATGCGCTATCGGCAAGTGCTCGCCTGGATCGAAGAGCTGGTCGGCCGGCGCATCGAAACGATCCACATCGTCGGCGGCGGCGCGAAAAATCGGGCCCTCTGCCAAATGACGGCCGACGCCTGCCGCCGCCGTGTCGTAGCCGGCCCGACCGAAGCCACGGCGATCGGCAACATCATGATGCAAGCCGTCTCGGCCGGCGCCGTAGCATCGATCGCCGAAGCCCGCGAAGTGATCCGCCAAAGTTTTCCTACGCTGGAATACCACCCCCGCGAAAGCGACCGCTGGGACGAAGCCTATTCAAGGTTTTTGGCGATCGTAGGCTGGAAAGGATAGGAAGCACGCTGAAGCGTGAACTCCAACGGTCGGCGTCCACGCGTCAGCGTGTTGCCCGGGTGCAAACGAACGCCCGTCGCCATTCGACCGGCGGATAGCACCTTGCCGCTCACCAGGGGCGATTCACGGAAGTGAGCGGCAACGCGCTAGCCGCCGGTGTCAATTGGAAGGTCAAAGCGTGTCCGCTCAAATCACGCCGCCGTTGGCTCTCAGGTTTTGGCCGGTAATCCAGTGGGCATCGGCGCTCGCCAATAGCGATACCGAATCGGCGATGTCGGGCGGTTCGGCGATACGGCCGAAGGCGGCCATTTGGGCGAAACGCTTTTTATCCTCCGCCGTTTTGTTCAAACCAAAAAGTTCCGTATCGGTGCCACCGGGCGACAGCGTGTTGACCGTGATGCCGCGCGGGCCAAGTTCCTTGGCCAAGCTGCGCGTGATTTGTTCGACGGCCCCTTTCGTGGCCACGTAGGCCGAATACGTCGCGAGCATCATCACCGTCGTCGACGACGAAAAATTGATGATCCGCCCACCGTCGGCCATCCGGCGGGCCGCTTGCTGGCAGGCGAAAAAAGTCCCTTTTACATTCACGGCAAACAGCCGATCGTATTCCGCTTCCGTGATCTCGACGAGCGGCTTGTAGAGCGGCAGCGCGGCGTTGTTTACCAAAATATCCAAGCGGCCGAACTCGCTGAACGTCGCGTCGAACAGCGCGGCAATTTCCTCGACCCGGCCGACATCGGCCCGCACGGCCACCGCCCGCCCCCCGCCGGCTTCGATCTCGGCCACGACCTGCCGCGCCGGCTCGGCGCTAGCGAAATAATTGACCACGACCGCCGCCCCATCGCGGGCCAACCGCAGCGCCACCGCCCGCCCAATCCCCTTCGACGCCCCGGTCACGAGCGCCACTTTGCCCTCGAGGCCATGCTTCGCCATTCCGACTGCTCCTGTTGAAGTTCAGTTGGGCTGCCTCGTCGCCCAACCGTTCGCGCTGGTCTTCGTACCAAATAGCGGCGTCGGCGGCTTCTAATCGCGCGACCGGCAGAATCCGAAAATTCAAGAGGCCACCTTGCGGGCACGAAAGTCCGATAGGGCCCTGCGCAATTGGGCCAACGTCGAATCTTTATCCGCGGCCGACACTTCGTGTCGATCGCAGGCAGCCACGCGGCGTTCGATCTCAGCCGCCCACGCCTCGGCAAGCTCGGGCGAAGCAAATCCCTGCGCGTCCAAGCTTTGCTCCAATGCGTCGGCGACATACGCGCGGTCCTGCGGGGCAAGTTGCATCGCCTGTTGCAAAATCTCGTCGCGCCCGGGCATGAGTTCAACCCCCCTTCCATATGGCGATACTGCGGGCGCTGCGATTCGGCCCGATAACGAATTATTGCCCGCCAGTCGCCCATTTCCAAGGCCCACGACGCCCCGCGGCCAATTCTTGGCCTCGCGCTGCTAAATGCTACAATGCCGCCTCGATTTGGCGATTCCCCAATTGCGTCTTAACCGCTGCCAGGAGAATAGGAAAATGCTTCGAGT
>DATAWG010000066.1 GCA_036267355.1 Pirellulales bacterium
AGGGCTCGTTCTGCCAGCCCAGGGCGCAGCCGCGTAGCGGCGTAGCCCTGGGTATGTGATTCCGCGCGTCGCCCGGCCCGAAGGGGCCGTTCAAATCCGCGTTGCCTCGTTGAACGGCCCTTACAGGGCCGACGCCATCGCGGGGGCCCTGTCACCCAGGCCTCCGCCGCTCGCGCGGCTACGGCCTGGGCTGACAGAATCGGCCCTTCAGGCCGAAAGGCATCCTTATAACGAACGGCGGCGATTGCGCCGCCGTGTTCGAGCCTGAAGGGCTCGTTCTGGCAGCCCAGGGCGCAGCCGCGTAGCGGCGTAGCCCTGGGTATGTGATTCCGCGCGTCGCCCGGCCCTGAAGGGGCCGTTCAAATCCGCGTTGCCTCGTTGAACGGCCCTTACAGGGCCGACGCCATCGCGGGGCCCCATAACCCAGGCCTCCGCCGCTCGCGCGGCTACGGCCTGGGCTGACAGAATCGGCCTTTCAGGCCGGGGGAGGCATAATCGGGATCAAACGGGACGGGTGCATCGCCGAGGCGAGGTGCGTCGGTCCGGATTCTGACACCGATTTCCGATCCATTGCCGTCTACCATACGACACGTTCCGCGTCGAACACCGGCCCTTCGACGCAGGTGCGGCGGTAGTCCCAATTGCCGGCGGCGTCGCGAATCCGCGCCACGCAACTGAAACAGATGCCGATGCCGCACGCCATCGGCGTTTCCAGCGACGCCCAACATGGCACCTTTTGGGCACGGGCGATTTCCGCCACGGCCTGCATCATCCGCCACGGGCCGCAACACACGATCTGCCGCGAGGCCGACGGCGAATCGCCGCCCTGCGCCAAGACGTGGCGCACCAAGTCGGTCACAAAGCCATGGTGCCCGGCCGAACCATCGTCGGTGCTGATGCGCACATCGACGCCGAGTTGCTCGAAATCGGCAACGCCGGCCAGATAATCGGCCCGCCGAGCACCGTAGCAAAGCGTGACACGCCTGGCGAGTGATTGCTGGCGGGCAGACTCGCCATATTTCCGGCGGCGCAGCGCTTCGCGCGCATAGGCGAGAAACGGTGTTTGCCCGATGCCGCCGCCGACGAGAATCAGATCGTCGGCCGCGGGTGCGGGAAAGCCGTTGCCAAGCGGCCCCCAGATGTCGAGCTTGTCGCCGGGCCGAAACCGAGCCAATCGCGTCGTCATCTTCCCCATGACGAGATAGACCACGTCGATATCCGTGGGCGATGGCGCCGGGTCCGACGAAGTGCCAAGGGAGGGCGGATCGGCGACGACTGTGTCGTACAGGGCGAACGGACGGCCGAGCAGCGGGTCGTCGTAACCGGCCAATCGCATCATGAGAAACTGCCCGGGCACGAACTGTCGCGCCATTTCCGGCACGCGGAAGCGGATTCGCCACGTGTCGGTCGCCAGGCGGACGTTTTCCACGACCTCGACAGTCTGAAAAGACGCGTGGTCGGCGAAGCAGTCTGCGTCGTGCGAATCGCTCATCGGCGGCGCTCCCGCCGCTGCGTTTGGCCTTGGCTTCGCGCGCGGCCTTGCTGTTGCGTCTTGGCTTGGCCGCCGTCGCCGCCGCGCGATTTGCCTTGGCGGTTTTCTGCGCGGCTTTGTTTGCCGAGTCGTTGCAGTTGCCGGTCGCGAAATTGCTTCCGCCGCCCGCCGGCCTTGGCCGTCCGTCCGGCAGCGCCAACTTTTGCGGCGGCTTTCCCGGCTGCCGAGCCGCGATTCCGTCCTGCGCCACCTTCGGTGGGATAGCCGATTACCGTCCCACTCTTTGCTGGCGTTGCCGCCGAGGCCCGATCATGTTCCAAATCCAGCGTCTCGATTTCCGTTACCGCCGCGGCGCCCTTTCTATTTGCCGTGTCACGGGCGCGTCCTTCTTCCGTCTTTGGCCCCTGGCTCCTGACTCCTGTTCCCTCGCCCCTCGCCCCTCGCCCCTCGTCCCTCGGCCCTCGCCGCTCGTCCCTCGCCCCTTCTTGCCCTTCGGCCGCTTCTCTCAACGCGCGCACTTCTTCTTTCCGCAGTGGTCGACATTCGCCGGGCGGGAGTTCGCCGAGCCGCAGCGGTCCGAGGGCAGTGCGGCGAAGATGCAGAACCTTGTGCCCGACTTGGGCCAGCAGGCGGCGCACTTCACGGTTCTTTCCTTCGTCGAGCACCATTTCGAGGGTTGTGCTCTGCTTATGCTGGCTCTTGATCCAAATGCGTTTGGCGTGGGCCAGTCCTTCGGCGAGATGTACGCCCCGCCGCAACCGATCGAGCACTTCCGGCCCCGGCACGCCAGCGACTTGGGCTTGATATGTCTTTTCGACGCCATAACGCGGGTGAGCGAGCAGGTTGGCCAGCTCACCATCGTTGGTGACCAGGATCAGGCCTTCGCTGCTCACGTCGAGCCGGCCGACAGCAAATAGCCGCTGACCTTGCGGCGCCAGATCGACCACTCGCGGCCGGCCATCCGGATCGCGATTCGTGGTCACCACGCCGATCGGCTTGTTGACCATGTAATAGACCGGATGGCTGCGCGGAAGCGGTTCGAGATCGACGCGAATATCGGCCGTGGCAGGATCGACTTTGGTGCCCAGTTCAGTGACCGCTCGGCCATCGACGGTGACGCGTCCGGCGGTGATCAGTTCTTCGCATTTCCGCCGGCTTCCGATCCCGGCCGCGGCGAGCAGTTTTTGCAGTCGCACCGTTGATTCATCGCCGGGAGTTGGTTTGGCCCGCGGGCGGGCGCGGGGCTTCGGCCCGGCAGGGCGCCGTTTGGCGGCATGGGGCGCCGACCGTGGTTTGCGTTTTGCCGCCGAAGGCCGCCGGGGAACCGACATCATGTGTGCAGACCGAAAGAGGTGTTTGGACGATTGGAATCGAATTTGGGAATCGACAGCCACCATCATAGTCGGCGGCTGGCATGAGCCCCAGGGGCCAAGCTGTATCGAAAAAGCTGTCCTCGGCACACGGGCTCGAAGCGCTCGCGCACAATCGTTGACCGATGTGGCGGGGCCGCCTCGCTGACGCTTCGGGCTAGTGTGTTGATCGCCGCCAGCACTGTTTCATCCAACACCGTCGGCGCATTTCGGTTTTGATCCGGCGGAATCTGCGCTTCGGCCGGCAGGAATCGCGCGGTGGCGTGTTGCTAGCAGCGCTGGGAGCAAAAGTTTGGTGGTTGGTGGCGCGACGCCAGAACATGCGCTCCCAATTCGGATTGCGCCGCCGACGATCGCGATTCCGCAGCCAGTCGCCGAACTCGGCACACGGGTTGCTAAACCGTCTGCCGCTGATTCTTGCAGGGGGGCATGGATCGGGCGATTCCTTTCGCCGCCATGTCGTACTACGGGCTTTACATCTCCGCCGAAGGCGCCCACGCGCAGAGCCGTCGGGTCGAAACGTTGGCCAACAACCTGGCCAACGCCGACACCGTCGGCTTCAAGCGCGACTTCGCCGTCGTGCAAGCCCGATATGCCGAAGAGATGCAGCGCGGCCTCGATTATCCCGGCTCCCGAACGGTGAACGATCTCGGTGGCGGGGTGCGCGTCGCGGAGACGAAGACCGACTTTTCCCCCGGCGCTTTCAAGCGCACCGGCAATCCCACCGACATCGCGATTCCCGGCGACGGGTTTTTCATGGTGCGCCGCCCGGACGGCGATTACCTGACCCGCGCAGGCAACTTCATGTTCAATTCGGCCGGCCGGCTTGTCACGCAAGACAACTATCCTGTGCTCAGCGACAGCGGCGCGCCGATCGACATCGATCCCGATGCCGGCGACTGGCGGCTCACCGGCGACGGCGGCATCGTTCAAAACGGCACACAGCAGAATTTAGCGCTGGTGAAACCCCGCTCGCTGGGCGACCTGTCGAAGGTCGGGCAGAACTTGTTCAAAGCCCTGGCGCCGGCGGCTCCCATCGCTCCGGAGCACCGGCAAGTCGACGGCGGCTTCCTTGAACAATCCGACGTCAAGCCGACCACTGAAATGACGGAATTGATCGAAGCCTCGCGCGCTTTCGAGGCCAACATCAGCATGATCAAGAACCACGACCAGATGATGGGAACCCTGACAAGCCGGTTGTTGAAATTCAGTTGATGGCGTGCCGTGCGGAAAGGGGGACAAGGCATCGCAAAATGAGCCAGTCCCCGGACGCGATCGCAAAATGAGCCAGTCCCCGGCAATCGAGCCCCCTAACCCCTCACCCTAACCCCTCACCCTAAGCATGAGCGTTCAAACCCTCTACACTGCCGCCACCGGCATGGAAGCGTTGCAGCAGAAGCTCGACGTCATCGCCAACAATCTGGCGAACGTCAATACGACGGGCTTCAAGCGCGATCGCGCCAATTTCGAAGACCTGTTTTATCGCACCGAAACGGTGCCAGGCATTCAAGACGCGGCCGGCAACTACACGCCCGTCGGCATCCAAACCGGCTTGGGATCCAAAGTGCAGAGCACGCAGGCGGACCAAACGCAGGGGGCGTTCCAACAAACCAATCAGCCGCTCGATGTCGCGATCCAGGGCAACGGCTATTTGCAGGTGACCGATCCCACCGGCCAAATCCTCTATTCCCGTGCCGGCAATCTTTCGCTCAACGCCAACGGCCAGCTCGTCGTCGGCGATGCCACGGTCGGCTACTTGCTCTCGCCGGCGATTTCCATTCCGCAAACGGCCACGAGCATCACGATTGGCGCCGACGGCAAAGTGTCGGTTCAAGAGGCCGGCAGCACGACGATGCAGCAGGTCGGGCAGATTCAATTGGCCCGCTTCATCAATCCCCAGGGCCTGATGAGTCTTGGCGGAAATCTGCTCAGCCAGAGCGACGCTTCCGGTCCGCCCACCCAAGGCGTTCCAGGAACCAACGGCATCGGCACGATCCAGCAGGGTTCGCTCGAAGCGTCGAACGTCGAACCGGTCAACGAACTTATCGATTTGATTACGACCCAACGCTCGTTCGAATTGAATTCGCAAGCCATCCAGGCCGGCGATCAGATCATGCAAGACATCACGAATCTGAGGCGAGGTTGAGGAAGTGGGGCGAGGGTTAGGGTGAGGGGTTAGGGAAACAAACACTAGCCCGAAGCGTTAGCGAGGAAGCACCAGCCCGAAGCGTTAGCGAGGCAGCACCAGCCCGAAGCGTTAGCGAGGAAACACTAGCCCGAAGCGTTAGCGACGAAGCACACCTGGTTGGCGTTGCTTTCTCATTAATACTACCAAAGCGATATGCGAATTCGGGGCTTCGATGAGATGGATGGTCTGGCGGCAGTTCGTCCTCGCTAACGCTTCGGGCTAGTGTTGCCGATGGTGGCCCGGGGCAACACGGATCAAGAACCGGAAGGATTGCGGATCATGGAGGATTGCACGATGAAACGGATTGCGAATCTTTTGACGGCCTGCGGCTTGGGTCTTGCTTGCTTGTTTGCTGTTAGTGCAAGCGTCCGTGCGGCCGAGTTGCAATTGCGGCCGGAAATTCATACGCAAAAGAATTTGCTGCAACTGGGCGACGTGGCGGAGATCTTTACCGCCAGTTCGCCCGAGGCGGCAATGCTTTCAGCAATCGAATTGATGCCCGCCCCATCGCCGGGCACCCGAGTGAGCATCCGCCTCCGCGAGATTCAAGACATTCTCTCGATGCGGGGCGTGAATCTCGCGAATGTGCAGTTCACGGGAGCGGCCCAAGTGATGGTCATCGCCGGCGCCGATCCGGCAGAGAAATACAGGATGCGCCGGCCCGCGAAAGTGCTGATTCAACGGGCGGAGCGCATCGCGACGGATGCGATCGTGCGGCATCTGCAATCGAAAGCCGGCGCGGCCGAAGAATGGCAGGTGTCGGTGACTTTGGAAGATGATCAGGTTGCTCCCTTGGTGGCGGCCGGAGATGCAGTGAAGGTCGTCGGCGGCCAAGAGCCATGGACGGGCACGCAATCGTTCGAGTTCCGCTTGCCAAGCGCCGAAGGACAAGCGCGGATGGAAATCTCCGCTCAAGTGTCGCTTCCGCCGACCGTCGTCATCACTCTACATGCGATGCCGAAAGGGACGATCGTGCGCACGAGCGACGTCGAGTTGCGGCGTCTTCGCGCGGGCGTGTCTCCCGGTGAACTGTTTCAGTCGATCGACGACGTGGCGGGCAAGGAAGCGATTCGGAATATCCCTGCCGGGCAGCCGCTCGATGCGAATCTCGTCCATCCGCCGCTGCTTGTGCGCAGCGGAGAAGTGGTGACGGTGTTCGGCCGCAATGGCTCGATCGTGGTTCGCATGCCGGCTCGAGCGCGCGAGAACGGCAGCGAAGGGGATTTGGTAAGCGTCGAATCGCTGCTCGATCGGCAGACGTTTTTGGCGCGCGTGTCGGGGCTGCACGAAGTCGAGGTATTCGCCGGTGCGACCACAACCGCTCCGGCATCCTCCGGCCGCCAATCCACCGCCACTCGCACGACATTGAATTGACTCGGAGTAGCAGGCACGCTCCGTGTGCCGTCCGCAAAGTAGCAGGCACACTCCGTGTGCCGTCCGCCCGTCAACACCCGCCACGGCACACGGAGTGTGCCTACTACCTTGAAGCCCCCGACGAAGGATCCACACGATGACACGGATTTGGAACCCCCGGCTTTTCGCGATGCGGCCGATGCCGAATCGGCGCTGGGAAACGCTCGGCGCCGCGATTCGGCCGATCGTGCTGTCGGCCATCGTGCTCGGAAGCGGCATCGCGTATGGCCAGAATTCGAGCTTGTTTTATGAAGACATTCCGAACGATGGTCCGGCGCTTCGCGTGTCGAACTGCAGTTGGGTCTTTCAAAAGGCGGATCCGCTGCCGCATCTCAAGCTGCACGACATCGTCACGATCATCGTGTCGGAAAAGAATGCCTTGGATAGCGAAGGGGATGTCGATCGCCGCAAGACGGGCGTTTTCAACGCCCAGCTTAAGAACTGGATCGCGCTGAAGGGCCTGAGCATGAAAGCGGCGCCGATGACCTCCGGCCAGCCGCAGGCCAATGGCACGCTCGATCAGGAATATCAGGCTAACATGCAGTTGCAAACCAAGGCCAGTCTCACCTTCACGATTGCCGCCACGGTCGTCGATATCCGGCCAAACGGCAATCTCGTCGTCGAAGCACATCGCCATGTGCAAGACAACGAAGACATCTGGGACCAATCCCTTTCCGGCTTGATCCGGCCGCAAGATGTGCTGCCGAACAACACCGTGCTGAGCCAGAACATTGCCGAACTGATGATCGACAAGCGCGAGGTCGGCCATGTGCGCGACGGCTATCGCCGCGGCTGGCTCACGCGCCTCTACGATCGGTTTTCGATTTTCTGAGAGAGGGCTACAGGCTGAAGGCTGAAGGCTACAGGCAAAAAGACGACGGATACGGGACGACGGTTTGAGAAGGAGACTTGTTATGCGGTCGCTCGACACGGCTTCGCGACGGGTGCTGTTGATTGCGGCGATTGCGTTCGTGGCCGGTCCGGTCCGGACGGCCGAAGCGCGAATTCCGCTCAAAGATATTTGTCACGTCAAAGGACAGGAAGAGAACACGCTGCAAGGCCTGGGCATTGTCGTCGGGCTCAAGGGCACGGGGGATAGCCCCGGCTCGGCCCCCTCGGTTCGCGCGTTGGCTCAGGCGATCCAACTGCTCGGCACTCCGGCCGGCAAGCGCGGCAGCCCCGAATTGAAAGACGACATCAAGAACGTCGCGCTCGTCTTGGTGACGGCGACCGTTCCGGCGGCGGGTGCTCGGCAAGGCGATAAGCTCGATTGCACCGTGGCTTCGATCGGTGGTGCCAAGAGCCTGGCCGGCGGGCAGTTGTTCATCACCGCCTTGCAAGGGCCGCGAGTCGAAAACGATCGCGTCTATGCGTTCGCCCAGGGAGAGATCCACCTCGACGATCCCAAGGTGCCAACGACCGGCAAGGTGTTCAACGGCTGCCGCGTGGAAGCCGATTTCTTCAACCCGTTCATCAAAGACGGCAAGATCACGCTGGTGCTCGAGAGGAATCATGCCGACTTTCAACTCGCTCAGGATATCGCCGAGTTGATCAACAGTCAGCTCGGCTTTCAGACCCGCAGCGGCGAGATGGCCCGGGCCATGAATCAGGAAAACATCGAAGTGATCGTCCCGGCGCAGTACCGCGATCGGCCGGTGTCGTTCGTGTCGCAAGTGCTCAGCTTGCCGATGCTCGAACCGCAATCGGTGGCCCGGGTGGTGATCAACGAACGGGCCGGCAGCATCGTGATCAGCGGCGAAATCGAGATCGGCACCGTGGTGATCACGCACAAAAACATGGTGATCGACACGAGCGGCCAGGGCACGGGGGGCCCGGCGAGCCATTTCGTACCGCTCGACACGAGCAGCAATCCGCCCCCGAAACTGAAGGCCCTTGTCGAAACGCTGAACACGCTCAAGGTTCCCCCGGAAGACGTGATCGAAATCATCAAAGGTCTCGACCGCAACGGCAAGCTCCACGGCGAATTGATTATCGAATAACGCAGGGATGATCCGGGACGCCACTGCCGGCTTGCCTAGCGCGGCGCCTGGAACGCAAATGCCGCACTGCCGGACAAGCCAGCCGTGGCAGCCAACGGTCGAACAAGCAGTTCATCCGCACAAGACCAAGGAACAGACATGATCTCCGCCACGATGCCTTTGCAATCCGCCGCTGCGATCGACGCTCGCGCCTCGCACGGCGCCGCGGTGGGCCAGCGGTTGATGCATGAATCCTCGGCCCAGCCTTCCGGCGGCGCGGCGGATCAAAGTGAATTGCGCGACAAGTTCGATTCCTTCGTCGGCGAATCTTTTTATGGTCAGATGCTGCAGGCCATGCATAAAACCGTCGGCAAGCCGGCCTATTTCAATGGCGGGCGAGCGGAAGAAATGTTCCAGGGGCAACTGGACCAAATCCTTTCGGAAAAAATGACCCAGGCCAACGGTGGAGCGTTGAGTTCGTCGCTATTCGATTTGTTCAATTTGCAAACCACCGGCGGCCGCAAATAATCCACACCCAGAATTGATCGCCTTGTGGAGCGCGTCCGCTCGCTGACGCTTCGGGCTAGTGTGGACAACACCGGCCCGAAGCATCAGCGAGGACAGCGCCGCCAAAACGCGTCTTTCGCTGATCTCTGTCCCCTGATCTCTGTCCCCTCGCCTCTGGTCCCTAACCCACTCCACTGCATGAACGAATCGTCGCAACCGGTCGCTTGGGACACCGAATTGGCCGGACTGTTGGCCGAATTGTCCGACGTCCAAACCGAGCTGCTCGCCGTGCTGACCGACAAGCGGGCTCGGCTGCTTTCGGCCGATCTCGAATCGCTGAAGGCGATGCAAGCCCGGGAAGCCGAACTGGTCGGCCGCTTGCAGGCCTGCCAAGAGCGGCGGATGGCTTTGTTGGCGCGTGCGGCCAGCGAAGGGCTCCCGTCGGCAAACCTGACAAATCTTGCCGCCGCGCTGCCATCGCAGCAGCGCCAGCATCTGACGCCGCAATTGCGCGAGGCCTCGGCACGGATCCGGCTCTTGCAGCACCACAGCCTGACGAATTGGGTTCTGGTGCAGCGAACTTTGCTTCATCTGGCACAGCTTTTGGAAATAATCGCGACAGGGGGCCGATTAAAGCCGACCTATGGAAAGAACGACTGCGCGCCGACCGGCGGCTCGCTGGTCGACCAGGCAGTTTAAGCTCGGCCGAAGAATACCTTCCGCTTTTCGAACCCCTCACCCTGCCCTCTCCCGCAAAGGGGAGAGGGGGGCTGTAGAAAAGTTATCTTTCGGCCCGAGCCTTAGCCAGCAGAAAAAATCTCTCCCACAGCTAGCATCGCAACCATGCCACTAACCACTAACCACTAACCCTTCCCCCGATGTCGCTGCTTAGCTCGATTCAGTTGGCCGGCAATTCGCTGCAAGCCCAGCAGCTGGGTTTGCAAGTGGTCGGGCAAAATATTGCCAATGCCAATACGCCCGGCTACAGCGTCGAAACACTCGGTCTCACCCCAGGCCCAACCCAGCAAGATGGATCGCTGTTGCTGGGCACGGGCGTCGATATTACGGGCGTTCAGCAGCAGGTCGACCAATTTCTCAATACCCAGGTTCGCAACGGCCTCAGCACGCAAACCGGCACCGGCGTCAGCTCCCAAACGTATCAGCAGCTTGAAAGCATGTTTGGCATCTTGAACGACACGAACAACGGCACGAATCTCGACAGCGCGATGACGAATTTCTTTTCGAGCGTCTCGCAGATTCTGAACAATCCCAACGACCCGACCGTCCAACAACTCGCCGTTTCCAACGGCCAGACGGTCGCGACCACGTTCAATCAACTCGCCTCGAGCGCCCAACAATTGCAAACGGGACTGAACGGCCAGGTCCAGAGCGATGCCACTACGGTCAACACCTTGCTGACTCAGATCGGCACGCTCAATCAGCAGATCGTGCAGTTGCAAGGGGGCACCGGCGGGGCCGGCAGCGTCGGCAACCAGGCGGTCGGCTTGCTCGACCAGCGCGACGAAGCCCTATCAAATCTCGCGGGGCTGATGAACGTCAGCACGCAGCTGCAACCCGACGGCACGGTGACGGTCTATAACAGCGGGCAATATCTCGTCGACGAATCGCAGGTGCGCCCGGTGACGATCGTCAACTCGGCCGACGGCGACTTCGACGCTTCCAACCTCGCGCTGCAGGGAAGCAACACCCCGCTGACGATCACTTCGGGCCAGATCGGCGGATTGATCAACTCGCGCGATCAGATTCTCGGCGGCTTCGTCGAGCAGCTCAATTCGCTGGCCAATACGTTTGCCTCCGCGTTCAACCAACTTTATTCGACTGGCCAGGGTTCGAACGGTTATACGAGCGTCACCGGGACCACCTCGGTCGCCGATCCGAGCGCTCCGCTGGATTCCGCCGGCCTGTCGGTCACGCCCGCCAATGGGACCTTTCAAGTGCTGGTCTACGATTCGGCGACCGGATTGACGCAAACCAGCCAGATCGAGATCAACGAAAATGGCTTGAGCAACGACACCACGCTCAATTCGCTCGCCGGGCAGTTGAACGGCGTCAGCGGCCTGGCGGCGAGCGTGAATTCCAGCGGGCAACTGCAAATCAGCACCACCTCGCCTACCCAGCAAGTGGCTTTTGCCGGCGACACGAGCGGCGCGCTTTCGGCACTGGGGATCAACACATTTTTTACCGGTACGACGGCGGCCACGTTGGGGGTCAATTCGGCCGTGGCGAATCAGCCCACCACTTTTGCAGCCAGCGCCGGCGGCATCGGCGTCGATACGCAAGTGGCGCAGCAGTTGGCCAACTTTGCCAATTTGCCGTTGCTGTCGGCCGGCGGCGCGACGATCAGCGATGCGTACAACAGTCTGGCCGCGAATGTGACGCAAGGATCGAGCGCCGCCCAAGCCGCCGCGAGCGCCGCATCGACATACCAGACATCGCTCCAGAGCCAGCAGCAATCGATCAGCGGCGTCAGCCTCGACACGCAAACGGTCGACATGCTGCAGTATCAAGCAGCGTATTCAGCGTCGGCGAAATACATTTCTGAAATCGATAGCCTGCTGCAAACGTTGATGCAGCTTTAATCTTGGATTATTCATGGCGCCGGGAATTCGCGACACGCTGCGAAATGGCAGCCCGAAGCGTTAGCGAGGGTAAGCCTCGGTGGCCCCCTTGCTTACGCTTCGGGCTTAGTGTGGCGCCATGAATAATCCGGGTACGCGCGGTGAACGGCACGGCGCCAGCCGCCGGCAAATCGGTGATGACGACCGTGCAAGAGCCGCATAATCGAAGATAGCTAGCGAGAGTGGATCATGAGCTCGATCATCGCAATCCCGGGCGGAACCGTCAGCAACCAGTTTGCGGCGCAACAAATAATCTCGCAATTGAGCTCCGAAGAGCTCGCTTTGGAAAAGGTCGAAGGCCAGGTATCCACCGGTCAGGCACTCAATCTGCCCAGCGATAACCCCACTGCCGCGCTCGATGCCGTCAGTATCCAGCGGACCCTCGATCAACTCACGCAGGTCAGCACCAATCTGACCACGAACCAATCCTACCTGACGCAGACCGATAGCACGCTTTCGAGCGTGGCCAACCTGCTGACCTCGGCGCAATCGACGGCTTCGTCGGCCGCCGGCACGACCATCAGTTCCTCGCAACAGCAGGAGGCGGCCAGCCAGATCGGTCAATTGGTGGCGCAATTGGTCGGCGTGGCCAACACCAATTTCGATGGCCGCTATTTATTCTCTGGCTCCGACACCACCACGCAACCGTTTGTGATGGACGGCAACTACGTCGAATACATGGGCAATGCCGGGTCGCTATCGAGCTATTCCGACGTCAACCAGCTTTTTCAAACCAACGTCAGCGGCGCCGAGGCCTTCGGCGCGCTGTCGACCAGCGTCCAGGGGACAACCGCTCTCACGCCGACCCTTACGGCTCAGACCCCACTGGCCGACCTGAACGGCGGCCAGGGTGTTCCGCAGGGAAGCATCGTCGTCTCCGACGGCGCCGGCTCGAGCGTCGTCGATCTGAGCGGGGCCGCGACCATTGGCGACGTCGTTGCCGATCTTGAAGCCAATCCACCGGCAGGTCGCACCGTGAGCGTCGCCATCACGCCGACCGGTCTGAATGTTTCGCTCGATAGCGCGGGCGGGGGAAATCTCTCGATCACGGAAGCCAATGGCGGCTCGACCGCCGCAAGCCTCGGGATTCTCAGCACCGCGGCAGTCGGCAGCGGACCGATCGTCGGCACTTCGCTGCATCCGACACTGACCACAACCACTCCGCTCAGTAGCCTTTTGGGATCTGCGGCCCAGGCGGTGGTGAGTTCGACTGCCGCGAATTCGTCGTTCCTGGTTCAAGCCAACGCAAACGGCGCTGCCGGCAATGGCTACACCGTTCAATTCGTCGACGACGGCAAAGTGACTGCCGGCAACGAAACCGTGAACGTCGATCCCGGAAATCAGACGATCACCGTCGACATCGACAGCGGCAGCACGACCGCCAACAATGTGATCGACGCGCTCAACAACAATGCCCAATTCGCCGCCAATTTCACCGCCGGCTTGAACCCCGACGATCCCGGCGACACGGGGGTCGGCGTTGTCGATCTCTCGGCGACCGGCACAACCTCCGAAGGCAGCGGCACGCAACTCGACACGTCGGGACTCCAAATCGAAAACGGCGGGCAGACCTACGATATCAGCTTCAGCGGCGACAAAACCGTCGGCGATCTGTTGAACACGCTCGACGGCTCGGGAGCGGCGGTGTTGGCCGAGATCAATTCGTCGGGCACCGGAATCAACATATTGTCGCGGCTGAGCGGTTCCGATTTTTCGGTGGGCGAAAACGGCGGCCAAACGGCCACCCAACTCGGCGTGCGCACCCTGAGCGGTTCAACCACACTCGCGCAACTGAATTACGGCGACGGCGTCCAAACCGCCACCAGCGGTTCTGACTTCATCATTCAGCGCCCCGATGGCACACAATTGGCCGTCTCCGTCGGCTCCGACACGACGATTCAAGACGTGATCGACACGATCAACAACGATCCCAGCAATCAAGGCGCCAATGCGGTCACGGCGTCGTTGAACACCGCCGGCAACGGCATCACGCTTTCGACCAACGCTCCCTCGAACGGCAGCGCCGTGCTTTCGGTCGTCGAGGAAAACGGCAGTTCGGCGGCCCAGGAACTCGGCTTGGTGCCGGCCGGCCAGACGCAGTCGGGCGCACCGACAATCAATGGCAGCACACAAACGCTTGTCGGCACCGACACCAATCCCCAAGAAACCGACAGCACGTTCAACGCGCTTTTGCGATTGCAAAGCGCCTTGGAAACCGGCAACCAAGCCCAGATCACGCGCGGCATGGCCCTGCTCACCACCGCGCAATCGCAGATGGGCCTGACGCAAGCGCATGTCGGCAGCGTCGAACAGTCGGTGACCGCGCTGCAAACCTCGCTCACCAATCAGCAAAACGCGTTGCAAAGCAGTTTATCGAACGATGTCAACGTCGACATGGCCACGGCAATCACGAACCTGACTCAGTTGCAGGTGTCGTATCAAGCCAGCCTTCAGATGACGGCCCAATTGGCGCAGCTCACGTTGATGAGCTTCTTGCCGCCAGCATAGATAGCGGCAACCGGATCGGCGCTGTCCGGTCCGCAGCGCGGACGGCGCATGGACTGGGCCTGCCTACGATGGCGCCGTTTCCCACAGCCTTGCTCTCAACCGAATTCGCCGCGGATATATTCTTGCGTGTATTTTTCCTGCGGACTTTCGAAGACCTGCTTGCTGTCGCCGAACTCGACCAGGTAGCCGGTGCGGCCGCCTTGCGTCGTGTCGACATACAGAAAGCCGGTCTTGTCGGCCACGCGCTGCGCCTGCTGCAAATTGTGCGTTACGATCGCAATCGTGAATCGCTTCTTCAGCTCGGTCATCAGTTCTTCGATCTTGCGCGTGGCGATCGGATCGAGGGCGGAACAGGGTTCGTCCATCAGCAACACGGCGGGCTCGGTGGCGATCGCCCGGGCGATGCACAGCCGTTGTTGCTGGCCGCCCGAAAGCGCGAGCGCGCTTTTGTGCAGCTTGTCTTTCACTTCGTCCCACAAGGCCGCGCCGCGGAGGGCCGCTTCCACCCGTTCGGCCTTGTCGCCTTTGTATCCGTTGAGCCGCAGCCCGAACGAGACATTGCGATAGATGCTCATGGCGAAGGGGTTCGGCTGCTGGAAAACCATGCCGATATGCCGCCGCACGGCCACGGGATCGATCGTCGGACCATAGATGTCGTTGCCGCGAAAGTGGACGTGACCCTTGAAACGAAAACCGCGTACGAGGTCGTTCATGCGGTTCAAACATCGCAGCACCGTGCTCTTGCCGCAGCCCGACGGGCCGATAAACGCCGTCACCGATCCGCCCTGAATCGGGATATTCGTGTCGCGAACGGCTTTGAACGTGCCGTAGTAAAGCTCCTTGATGTCGCAATTGATGACCACATTGTTTTCCGAGGCATTGCCGTTCTTGTGGGCGATGCCGTTGCCGTTGGTTGCTTGAACTTGGATCATATGCCTGGATTCCGTGTTTGAACCAGTGAAGTCGATTTCGGTTTATCCGACGCGCCGCCGCGACAGACTTTGACCGATAAGATTGATCGCCAGAACCAGAACGACGAGGACCAACGAAGCGGCCCAGGCCATATCTTTAAGATTGTCGAACGGGCTGCCCGAGAAATTGTAGATCAGCACTGCGAGCGAGGCGGTCGGCCCCGAAAGTTGCGAAGCGCCACGACTGAACGGCCAATAATTGCTGAACAGGGCCGTGAACAAGAGCGGGGCCGTCTCGCCCGCAGCTCGGGCGACGGCGAGCATGACGCCCGTCAGGATCCCGGGCATTGCGGTGGGAAGCAGGATGCGGCAGATCGTTTGCGTGGTCGTGGCGCCCATGCCGATCGCAGCCTCGCGAATCCTCGGGTGCACCATGCGGATCGCGTCCTCGGCAGTGAGAATCACGGTGGGCAGCATGAGCAGCGACAGCGCGACGCCGCCGGCCCAGGCTGAAAATCCTCCGGTTAGCAATACGACCGCTCCATACGCGACCACGCCCGCCAGCACCGAGGGAAACCCGCTTAGAATTTTCGCACTGAAACGGACAAACTTGGCGAGTTTCGTTTCGGGGCCGACCTCGGCGAGATAGACGGCTGCAAGAATTCCGAAGGGAACGCTCATCGAAGCGGCGATCGCGACCATCACCAACGTTCCCGCGATCGCATTGCCAAATCCGCCGCCGGCTTCGTTCGCGTCCGGCGGCAGCGACGTGAAAACAGCGAGACTCAGCGCATGCACTCCGCGCACGACGAGCATATAGACGACGGAGAAGAGCGGGGCCAACGCGATGAAGGTCAACGAAGCCGTGACGAAATTCATCGCAAAGCTGAACAGCGACCGGGGCCGCCGCAGCGATTTTTGCAATTCGGCCGTGCTGATCAACGCGGCCAGCCGCGTTGCATCGTCGCGGCCGATCTGTCGAACGATCGTTTCTTCCATGTTGCTTTCTCGTCGTCGCTATTCCCGCGTGTCGTTGCCTGCCGGCGGTCTGGCCGCTCGTTTGAAATGCCTATCGCGCGCCGCGCGTCCGTGCGGCCGAGTGTTGCAAGACCAAAGAACCGAAAATATTCACCACCAGCGTTATCGCCATCAGCACCAGCGCGGCATACATTAGCACGCCGACATTCGCCTTGTTCGCTTCGGGGAAATTATTGGCCAGCAGGGCAGCCAGCGTGTTCCCGGGCGAAAAAAGCGAGACGCTGATCACGTTCGCATTGCCGACAAGCATTGCCAACGCCATCGTCTCCCCAAGCGCGCGGCCGAACGCCAACAAGATCGATCCGATGATGCCGATCTGCGCCGTCGGAACGATGACGCCCAGGATCGCTTCCCAACGGGTCGCACCCAAGCCGTATGCCGCCTCGCGGAGCTTCGGCGGCACGGCAACCAGCGCATCGCGGCTGATCGCCGAAATCGTCGGCAGAATCATGATCGCCAGCACCAACGAGGCGGGGAGCATGCCGGGCCCGCTCAGCGAAGTGCCGAACAACGGAATCCAGCCCAGATGGTCGTGGAGCCAATTGCAGGGAGGGCGGATCAGCGGAATGATCACGAAAATTCCCCACAGCCCATAAACCACGCTCGGAATCGCGGCCAGCAATTCAATCAGGTTCTTGAGCAGCGCATCGAGTTGATCGGGCAACTTGCCCCAGAAGGGATGAAATTGCTTTCCAAAAACCTTGAGCAGTTTGAACACGGCTGTCGAAAGGAATCGCTCGCTGAGAAACACGGCCACCGCGACGCCTAGGATGCTGCCGATCACCAGCGCGATTGCCGAGCTATAAAGAGTGCCCCAGATTTGCGGCAAGATGCCGTATTGCTGCGCGTTGGCATCCCAGACTTTTCCGGTGATGAAGCCCAGCCCCTCGGTCTTCATCGAGGGAACCGCCTTCGCTCCGATTTCGAGCACGATGAAAACCAACAAGGCGACCGTGGCCCAAGCGAAGAGGCCGGTCAGCAAACGGAAACCCCGGTCGGAATAAATCTCGCGCTTCGTCGGCGGCCGGGAAATCGGCCGCGCGTCGACGATGGGACGTTCGAGCGTTGTTGCCATTGGTTCGAACTGCGATCGTTGATTTTGGAAAGATGCTTTGACGTTTTGGCCTCGGCCAAAAAACAACTTCTCCGCAGCCCCCTCTCCCCTTGCGGGAGAGGGCAGGGTGAGGGGTTCGAAAAACGGAAGTTATTTTTCGGCCGAGCCTTGGTGGGCAAGCGGCATCGTTCGCCCGCCAATCGTGCGTCGGGCCGACACGCCATCCGGCGATCGAGCCGCATCGACGACGGATCAGGCTCCCTTGTTCTCGGTTTTGTCGTCTGGCTTTGCGCTCGCCGCTGCCGGGCCGTCGGATTGAATATTCTCGAGCGCGGCTTTCACCTTCGTAACCACGTTGTCCGGCAGCGGGATATAGCCGAGCGATTCGCTCTTCTTTTGGCCGTCGGTAAGGCAGTACGCGAGGACCGCACGTAGCGCCTTTGCCTTCGCGGCCTCGGGCATTTTCTTGTAGGCCAGGATCCAGGTGTAAGTGACGATCGGATACGATTTCTCGCCTTCCGGATCAGGAAGCCACGCACGCAGATCGGCCGGCATTTCGAGCGAAGCCAGCGACGCCTGGCCGGATGCGATCGACGGTTCGATGTATTTGCCGGCCTTGTTTTCCAGCTTGGCCATCTTCAGTTTCGCGCCGATGGCATAGCCATATTCGACGTATCCAATCGCGCCGGGCGTGGTGCTGATGGCCGCCGAGACGCCTTCGTTGCCCTTCGATTTCGTGCCGACCGGCCAGTTTGGCATCTTGTTAACGCCCGGGCTGGCGGCGAAATCCTTGCTGATCGTGCTGAGATGCTTCGTGAAGACAAACGTGGTGCCGCTGCTGTCGGCGCGAACGACCACGTTCACATCCGTATCCGGCAGCTTCACGTCTTCGTTGGCCGCTGCGATCGCCGGATCGTTCCACTTCTTGATCTTGCCGAGGAAAATGCCGGCATAGGCCTCGCGCGAAAGCTTCAGATTGTCGATGTCGGGAAGGTTGTAGGCCAACACGATGCTGCCGGCCGTCATCGGCAGCAATTGGACGCCCCCCGGCACCTGTGCGATTTCTTCGTCGGTCATCGCGGCATCGCTGGCGCCGAAGTCGACCGTATGGTCGATCATCGCTTTCACCCCGCTACCGCTGCCGACGGATTGATAATCGACCAACGCATCGGGATGATCGGCGGAATATGCCTTGAACCATTTGGTGTAGAGGGGGGCCGGAAAACTGGCTCCCGCGCCCTGCAACTTCAGGCCGCCCGAGCCCCCTCCTGTGGAACAACCGGTGCCGGAGCATGCCAACAACAAAATCGAGGTCCAAGCAACCGTCCGCGTGCGTGTCGCCATTCGTGGGATTCCTCTTTTCGAGCCATGAATTGCTTGTTCGGATTTAGGTTATAAGCCGCTGCAAGCAGCGGTTCCAGCAAACGGTCGATTCCTAATCGAGCGCTCGCAGTCCCCTAACAATTGGCCTGTTTTTTAAAGAAAAGGCGCTAGATTTCACCGTTTGTTCGTTAGGATAGTGGTCTCGAAAACAATGCCATGACCACAAGCGTGAACTGCCCTTGCCACACGGCCGTCGCAGGCCGCCGGCCACGAACAGCCTGTTGAAAAGGGGGACAAGAGCCGCGCGGCAGAGCGACTCCTCCGGCAACATCGACTCGTCGCTCGGAGCCAGTTCCCTTTTTCAACACGCCGCTAACCCACACAATCTCGAATAATTTGGAAGATCACACCATGAGCACCGTTCGAACTTCGCTTGCCACGGTTTCGATTCTTGCCGCCGCACTCGCGCTGGCGCCGCGAGCGCGGGCTGACACGCCCGCAAACAACAGCGACGGCAAATTGCTGCCGTATGACGCGCTGATCCACGGCATGACCGATCTGTCGCGATTGGCCGAGCTTCCGCTGCCCGGATATCGATTTGGACAATGGTCGAGCTACGATCGCGCCAGCCAATACGACGCCAAGACGGGAAAGTATCTCCACTGGGATGCCAACGGCGACGGCAGCGGCATCATTCGCAAGGAAGGCGACGACGTCGTGATGGCGGAAATGACAGGGCCGGGCTGCATCTGGCGCATTTGGTCGGCAGCGCCGGGCAAGGGGCACGTGAAGATCTTTCTCGACGGCGAAGAAAAGCCGGCGGTGGATATGCCGTTCGAGCACTATTTCGACGGCAAGCATGCTCCCTTCAATTTTCCCGCGCTTTCCTACAACCTGGCCGCCGTGGGAAGCAGCGGACAAAACTTGTATCTGCCGATTCCGTATCAGAAATCATGCAAGGTGGTGGCCGACAAAGGTTGGGGCAACTACTACCATTTAGGCTACGCGACCTATCCGCAGGGCACGCGGGTACCAACGTTCTCGGCCCGGCTCGTCGCCGAGCACGCGGACGAGTTGAAACGTGTCGACGATTTCTTCGCCCATGATCTCGGTAGCGATCCAGCCGGGTCGACAAGCGCCGATCAAGTTTTGAAGAAGTCGCTGGAAATCGAAGCGGGGCAAACGGCGACCATCGCACGGCTCGACGGTCCGGCCGCGATCAAATGCTTGCGCGTGAAGCTCGCCTTTGCCGATCGGTCGGATGAAATGTCGGCGCTGCGCAAGCTGGCGATCCGCATCACCTGGGACGATCAGAAGCAGCCTGCGGTGTGGTGTCCGCTCGGCGATTTCTTCGGCACCGCGCCCGGCGTCAACCTCTACAAATCGCTTCCGATGGGAATGACCGACGACGGCTTCTACTGCTATTGGTATATGCCGTTCGCAAAGAACGCACACGTGGAAGTGGTAAATGAAGACAAGACGCCGCGGAAGATCGACTTCGAAATCACGCATCAACCGCTCCGGCGGCCCTTCGACGGCTTGGGCTATTTCCACGCGAAATGGCATCGCGACACGGTCGAGCTTCCGCCCGATCGCTGGCCCGACTGGCAATTGCTCGACACGCAAGGCCGCGGGCGGTTTTGCGGCGTGATGTTGCACGTTTGGAATCCGCGCGGCGGGTGGTGGGGAGAAGGGGACGAGAAGTTCTTCGTCGACGGCGAAAAATTTCCCTCCACCTTCGGCACCGGCTCGGAAGATTATTTCGGCTACGCGTGGGGCAATCCGCATCTGTTCGCCATGCCGTATCATGCCCAAACGTTCACGCAGAACAACCAGGGCCACCAATCGCTGTTGCGATTGCATATCGTCGACAACGTGCCGTTCCAAGATTCCTTCGAAGGCTGCATCGAAAAGTATTTCAAGAACGACCGCGGCACGCTCTACGCTTCGACGGTGTGGTGGTATCTGGCGCCCGGCGGCAAAGATCCGTACGGACCGGTGCCGGTCGGCGAGCGCGACGGTTATTACGTCCGCCCGCAGCCGATCTTCGCCGGCTTCAAAGTGCTCAACGAGCCGCATGGCGACGCACAACTCCAGCCGATGGATAGCTACGGCAAGGGCAATTGGAAAAACGATCAGCAACTTTGGTGGACCGGCGCCAAGCCCGGCGACACGCTCGTGCTGGCGTTGCCCGTCGCGCACGGCGGCAAATACGATTTGACGGTCCATCTCACCAAGGCACGTGACTATGGCATCGTGCAATTCTCGATCGACGACCAAAAAGCCGGCGCACCGATCGATCTCTACAATCCGGCGGTCGTTCCCAGCGGGCCGATCGATCTCGGCACGTTCGATTTATCCAAGGGCCAGCATCGGCTTAGGGTGAAAATCGTCGGCGCCAACGCCGCCGCGGAAAAATCCTTTATGTTCGGCATCGACCGCGCCGATCTGACAGCGCAGAAATAGGGCAGACACGGGAAACAACCTCGGCCACTGCCGCAGGATGGCACCCGCGCGCTGCCGCAATCAACGTAGCAGGCACACTCCGTGTGCCGTCCGCGCTGCTCTTTGGCCAGCCCGCTGTTTCGCGCAGACGGCACACGGAGTGTGCCTGCTACAATAGGTTCGCAACTCGGCCCAGCCGAGTTGCTACGCGGCGCAACGACGTAGTCCATCCACGCGACAAATTCATCCGCGATAAAGCAAGCTGGTCGTGATGGCGCGGAAGACGTTGGCCATTTCGTCGAATTCCCGGTCCTCGGCTTGCCAGAGCATCAGAAGCGTGCGGCCATTGCGACGGCAAGCGCGGATTTGGGCCGTGTTCGTCAAGTCGAGGCAATAGAAATTCACGTCGTATCCGACAAGCGGCTGTTCGGCGACGGTTTCTTCGGCCGGTTCGGTGTCGATGTCGGCATATTCCTCGCCGAGGGCCGCGAGGGCTACTTTCGCCAAGTCGGCCGGATCCTCTTCGCCGCCGCGAATCGCCACCGACCAAAAGCCTCCGCCGCGGCTGTAAACCGTCGCCCCTTGCTCGTCTTCGGCGGTGGAAATTTCCAGCGTCCAATCGTCGGGGTAGAGGAATTTGATTCCGAATTTGTCGAACAACGCGGGCATGGGTCTCGTTCTCGATGCCATCGTCGGCCGGGCCAAAGCCGCCGTTTGTCGCTCCGATCATCCTACCGGACGCGGGCCGAATGGCGAACTCCCCCCGACGACCGAGCTTCGGCCAATCGCCGGCCAAAGACCGATCCCTCTGCGGGCAGGCCGCGTAGAACCGGTAACGCTTTTATCGGGCCAGCCGCTGCGAAAACGACTGTCCGACGTTCGCCAGCCTATACTAGAATGCGGGAGCGACATGCCGGCCGCGAGCCCCAAGCGCTAGCAAGGGATTCACCCGATCCATCAGCCCGGCCAATCACCCCCGTCAATCCGGCCGGGACCAACCATAGCAGGAGCAAGCGGATGGCTTTGCAATACGACGCAGATTATCTCGGAAGGAACGCTCTCACACGGACCGGCCGCGCCCAAGTTCGTGCCGCATCGACCCCAGCCCGCCTGCGGCGATGGTTGCTGCCCAGCCTCGCGGCGATGTTGATCGCGGCGACCGCATTGCCCGCGGCCGCGCAGTTGCCCGGCGATCCGGAGCCGACCCAAGCGGAGCGCGACAAGCAATATGCCGCGCTTTCGCATGATGTTTCCCAGTTGGAGCAGATGGGCATGGTGCTCAAGCGCGTCGTGAAACTGGTTCGCCCGACGATCGTGCATATCGAGGCGACCAAGGCCGATCCGCTCGCCAAGCGGTATTCGCATCAGTCGATCGAGGAAGCCGGCTCCGGCACGATCTTCGAGCTGAGCGGCAACTACTACGTGCTCACGAATCGGCACGTGATCCGCTCGGCCACGGAAGCGAATATTCATATCAAGCTTTCCGATGGCCGCACGATCAGCCCGACGAAGGTGTGGAGCGATCCGGGAACCGACGTGGCGGTGTTGGCGATTTCGGCGCCGCATGTTTATCCGGCTCACATCGGCAATAGCGATCTGATCGACATCGGCGATTTCGTGCTGGCCGTGGGGAGCCCGTTCGGCTTGAGCCACACCGTCACGTTCGGCATCATCAGCGCCAAAGGGCGCCGCGATTTGGAGCTGGGCGACGAGCGAATTCAATTCCAAGACTTTCTGCAAACCGATGCCGCCATCAATCCCGGCAACAGCGGCGGGCCGCTGCTGAATTTGCGCGGTGAAGTGGTCGGCATGAACACGGCTATCGCCACCAGCTCCGGCGGCAGCGAAGGCATCGGCTTCACGATTCCGATCAACATGGCGATGAGCATCGCCCGGCAGTTGATCGAAAAAGGATCGGTGGTGCGTGCGTTTTTGGGTGTCACGCTCGATCCGAATTTCAGCGATCAGACGGCGGCAAGCCTCGGCCTGCCGCGCGTCGAGGGTTCGCACGTCACAGGAATCACGCCGAACTCGCCGGCCTCGGCTGCCAAGCTGCAAGTCGACGACGTGATTCTGGAATTCAACGGCGTGCCGGTCGACGACGACGCCCATCTGGTGAATCTCGTCAGCCTGACCGACGTTGGCAAAGCAGTGCCGATCGTCGTGTTCCGCGACCGAAAACTGGTGCGGCTGACGGTCAAAGTCGGCGACCGAGCGCATTTCGACGCGAGCTGACCGTCATCCGGCCGCCAGCCAAGAAGGCGATGGCGGCAGTGGCCGCGGCGGCAGTGGGCCGCGGCAACCTCCAGCAATCGCATCCGCGACGCGGTGGCTGTCTACGTCGCCCGTCGCTCCGCGGCGTTAAAGCAGGTGTGGAGTTCTTTCTTTCCCGCCGCGTATCTCGCGGCAAACAACCGTTGCCCGACGACACCCAAGAGCCGACAGGCCGAGCGCGGGAATTGATCCTCGGCGACGGGGGATCGGCGTGCCGCGGACAGGGCGGGCAAAAACGGCACATTATTTGCCGTTTATCCACAGGCTTTTTTTGGCTTCCAAGCCTGAACGGTGTCCTATGCCCGCCGAGAGCGCTGATTCCTCGCCACAAGCTGAATCCAATGGCCGCGAGCCGTCGGAATCGCAGCGGCTGGCAGAAATTGAAGCACGCGGATACGCCGCCGCCATTTCGTCACGTACCAGCCAGACGCAGCCGGAAAAATCGCGGAATAAGCCACAAAGGAAAGACGAAGCAAAGCATAAACCGGACTCAGACTCCGAAATCGATACTGGAAGCGATTCCGACGCCGAGTCCGACGCCGATTCTGATGCCGATGCGGCCGAACATCGATCGCCGGACGAGAAGGCCAAACAGCCCAGCAAGCCGTTCTATAAACGGCCGCTGCTGATGACGGTGATCATCGTTGTCGCGGTGGTCGTGATCGTTGGCGGAATCGTCTATTGGCTGTGGGCACGCCAGTTTGAATCGACGGACGACGCCTTTATCGACGGCAACGTGGTGCAGATGCAGCCCAAGGTGACCGGTTATGTCGTGGCGATGCACTTTACCGACAACGAACTTGTCACCGCCGGGCAATTATTGATCGAGATCGACCCGCGTGACTACCAGGCGGCACTCGACAGCGCCGCGGCCGCGTCGGCCGCGGCCGCCGGACGACTGGCGGAAGCCGATGCGCAGCTCACCGGGGCCGAATCCCAGGTCGCAGCCAGCCGAGCCAATGTGGCCGCCGCCGTGGCCAATGCACAAAACGCCCAAAAGGATTTGGCTCGCTACCAAGCGCTAACGCCCACAGGCGCTGCCAGCCGGCAGTCTTTGGACGCGGCGATCGCGACCGCCCAATCGACTGCCGCGCAAGAAACAGCGGCGCGGGCAACCACGAACTCGTCGGCAGCGCAAGCATCCTTGGCGCGGGCGCATAAGGTCACCGCTGCCGCAGATATGGCCCAAGCGCGGGCGCAATTGGCCGAGGCGAAGTTGAATCTGTCGTATGCCAAAATCCGCGCGCCGATCACCGGCCGTGTCACGCAGCGGACCGTCGACCTGGGCGACTATTTGGCGCCCGGTCAACCGATGTTTGCTCTGGTCGATCCCAATGTTTGGGTAACGGCGAACTTCAAGGAAACGCAGCTCACGAACATGCATGTGGGCCAGCATGTGCGGGTGCACATCGACGCATTTCCAAGCCGCTATTTGGATGCGCATGTCGATAGTTTCCAGCGTGGAACCGGGGCGCGGTTCAGCATTTTGCCGGCGGAAAATGCCACCGGCAACTTCGTGAAAGTGGTCCAACGCGTGCCGGTCAAGATTCTGTTCGACCAGCCGGTGCCGCAAGACATGATGCTCGGACCGGGAATGTCGGTCGAACCCAGGATAACCATTCGGTAATTCAATTTCGGCGTCTCGAATTCGCCGGCTTGATCCAATTCCGGCGATCCATTCGACTTGGGTTCAATCGTTGAGGCAAATCGCATGCACGCGACGGCCGCCGAATTGGACCGACCGAAGGCCGCCCGTACCGGCAGCCCGCCATTGCCGCTGAGCATGGCCGGGCCGCATAACCCATGGCTCGTGGCCATCGTCGTGTCGATCGCGACGTTCATGGAGGTGCTGGACACCAGCATTGCCAACGTTTCGCTGAGACATATCGCCGGCAGCCTCGCCGCCTCGGTCGACGAATCGACCTGGGTGCTCACGAGCTATCTGGTATCCAATGCGATCGTGCTGCCGATCAGCGGCTGGTTGGCGAGCGTGCTGGGCCGTAAGCGGTTTTATATGTCGTGCGTCGCGCTGTTCACGGCCAGCTCGGTGCTCTGCGGATTGGCTCCTTCGCTTTCTTGGTTGATCGTGTTTCGAGTGTTCCAGGGAATTGGCGGCGGCGGGCTGGCTCCGAGCGAACAATCGATTCTTGCCGATTCGTTTCCGCCGGAAAAACGGGGCATGGCGTTCGCTTTGTACGGCGTGGCCGTCGTCGTGGCGCCGACCGTCGGACCCACACTCGGCGGCTGGATCACCGACAACTACAGTTGGCACTGGGTCTTCTTCATCAATCTGCCCGTCGGGCTGTTGTCGCTAGTGCTTTCGGCTTGGACGCTGGTGGAGCCGCCGGCGGAAAGAAACGCACGAAAAAAGATGCACGCGAAAGGGATTCGCGTTGATTATGTTGGCTTCGGGCTCGTGGCGCTCGGGCTCGGCTGCTTGCAAGTCGTGCTCGACAAGGGTCAGCGCGACGACTGGTTTGGCTCGAATTTCATTGTCACGTTCAGCATCATTTCGGCCGTTGCACTCGTGTTTCTGGTGATCTGGGAACTTACCCGGCCCGATCCCATCGTCAATTTGCACCTGCTGCGAATTCGAGGGTTCGCGGCCGCAAATGTCGTCATGTTTGCGGTGGGATTCATTCTTTTCGGCACCACGCAACTGCTCCCGCAATTGGTGCAAGATGTGCTCAACTACACGGCCACGTACGCGGGCTTGGCGCTCACTCCCGGTGGTTTTGCCGTCATGGTGCTGATGCCGGTGGTGGGCTACTTGCTGGGAAAAGTCTCGGCGCGGAACGTGATTATGTTTGGCTTGCTGATCGAGGCTATTTCGCTCTTCAGCATGAGCGGCCTGAACGCCGAAATCTCGTATTGGCAAATTGCCATGGCGCGCGTGTTTCAGGCCAGCGGCATCGCGTTCTTGTTCGTTCCGGCATCAACGGTGGCCTATGTCGGTCTACCGGCCGGCGCGAACAATGACGCATCGGCCCTCATCAACTTGTCGCGGAACATGGGCGGCAGCGTCGGGATTTCGCTCGTGCAAACTTTGCTCGCTCGGCGAAGTCAATTCCACCAAAGCCGACTGATCGAAAATCTCACGCCTTATTCGCCGGCATTTCGAAATGGCCTTGCGCATATTCAACACATCGTTCCCGGCAAAAAGCCGGCGCTGGAAGCCCTTTATCAGGCGGTGCAGCTTCAAGCGACGACCATGTCGTACCTCGACATCTTCTATTTGCTCGCCTGGGCCTCGCTCGTGATTCTGCCGGTGGCATTCTTGCTCGCCAAAGCCAAGCCCGGCGAGCAACATGCCTCGCACTGACCGATCGAATCGTCGGACGTGCTGCGACGATTCGGCTGGTTGATTCCCCCATGCCGCGCCGGAATAATCGCCAAACATTGACATCGATTGGCAACTAGGTTGGGCTGCGTGGCTGCGGCTAATGCGGTTTTTGACGATCGGCCGACAAATAGGCATAGTCCGGATTCGACCGGTTGTGATCATTTTGCGGATGATGCTGGAGAAACGGCGTGACTCCTTCCGAGCGGAATCCGGGCCTTTCGGGACGCACGGGCGGCAGCGAGCCAGCGCATCGCCGAACGTTTGTCGCAGCGCTGCTGTTGGCCGCGCTATTGGCCAATGGCTGTGGACTTGCGCAATGGTGGCACGACGGCTTTAAAGTTGGGCCGAACTACACGCCGCCGCCAGCCCCCGTCGCGGAATCTTGGATCGAATCCGGCGACCGTCATCTTGCGAACTCCCCCGCGCTCGATTGCGGATGGTGGACCGCGTTTCGCGATCCAGTTCTCGACCAACTCATCGATGCCGCCTATCACGAAAACCTGAATTTGCAAATTGCGGGCACGCGGATTCTCGAAGCTCGCGCGGAACGCAACATCGCGGCCGGCGATTTATTTCCGCAAACTCAAAACGCCTTGGCCGACTATGCGCATGCGCAAGTGAGCAAGAATCTTGGCCTGCCGCTGGGCGGAACGTTTGACACCTGGGCTACCGGGTTCAACGCATCGTGGGAACTGGATTTCTGGGGCCGATTCCGCAGAACCGTCGAAGCCAATAACGCGACCGTCGATGCCTCCGTCGAAGGCTACCGCGATGCGTTGGTCATGCTGCTGGCGGAAGTGGCCACCAACTACGTGCAAATGCGCACGTTCGAGCAGCGAATCGCCTACAGCCGCCGCAATGCCGACATCCAGCGCGGATCGCTCCGCCTCGCCGAACAGCGTTCAAACAAGGAGGCAGCACCGATCTCGACGTGCGGCAGGCGCGCGCCAATCTATTGCAAACGGAGTCGCTGCTGCCGGCGCTCGAAACGGGCCGCCGGCAGGCAAGCCATCGGCTGGCCGTGTTGCGAGGAATGCCGGTGAGCGAATCGGCAACGCGGTTCCTGCCCGCGGGCATTCCGCTGCCGCCGCCTGAAGTTTCCATTGGCGTGCCAGCCGACTTGCTCCGCCGCCGGCCCGATATTGGCGAGGCCGAGCGTCAGTTGGCGGCCGAGAGTGCCCGAGTCGGCGTCGCCCAAGCGGATTTTTACCCGCGTATCGCAATCAATGGTTTTCTGGGATATACGGCCAAGGACCTCAGCGAACTTTACGAACCGAAGAGCTTTACCGCGATCATCCTGCCGACCGTGAGTTGGCCGATCCTGAACTATGGCCGCATCGCTAACGGCGTGCGCGCCCAGGACGCCCGATTCCAACGCGCCGCGCTGCAATATCAACAAACCGTACTGACGGCCGGACAAGAAGTCGAAGACGCACTGACGGGATTCATTCAAGCCGAACGACAAGCCCGGAAATTGGAAGCCGAGATCGTCGAGTTGGAGGTGGCCGTCGATCTGGCGACGCAACAATTCCAAGGGGGCTTGTCCGACTTCAATCGCGTGTTCGATACACAGACCGCGCTTGTGAACGCCAAAGATCAATTGGCAGTCGCCCGGGGCAACATCGACCTGAACTTGATCCAAGCCTACAGAGCCCTGGGCGGCGGCTGGGAATACTTTGCCCAGCCCTGCCCGCCAGGGCCGACGTTCGCCGAACAATTGATGCCTCGCGCCACCGGATCGGAAGAAGTTCCGCCTCCCGTCGGCGCATCGCAGCCACCCGTGCCAAGTCCTTAGAGAGCAGCGTAGCAGGCACACTCCGTGTGCC
>DATAWG010000067.1 GCA_036267355.1 Pirellulales bacterium
GCAAGCAGATCGACCGTTGTACAGCAAGACGGACTAGCAGCGCCATTGGACAAGAACCAGCCGCCGGCGCCGCGTGGTGCGGAAGAGGCTACAGGCTTCAGGTAAGCAGGGCACGTCCGCCGGAGGCGGACATGCTTCGTCCTGTAGTCTGTAGCCTGTAGCCTGTAGCCTGTCGCCTGTAGCCTTCTCCCGCGTCGTCCGTCTCAAGTGCCTCGAGCCGAGTCGTCTGCGAGTAGCATGCCACAAAGCGTGGCTCGAATTCCAACAGAAAATTGCGGCGAACGATGAATTTCGAATAAGGCGCCAACGTAGCAGGCACACTCCGTGTGCCGTCGGCGCTCCGCGGCGGGTTGCGCACAGAGCGGGGCAGACGGCACACGGAGTGTGCCTGCTACGTTGGGTGCGGCCTTGCGGCCGCGCGCTACGCCGCTTCGATTTCGACGGCGATATTTTCCCGGCAATGCCATGGCGCTGACCGCGGTGCGGGCGACGATGAATTTCGAATGAAGGCGTCAACGTAGCAGGCACATTCCGTGTGCCGTCTGCGCTTCGCGGCGGGTTGCGCACAGAGCGGGGCGGACGGCACACGGAGTGTGCCTGCTACGTTGGGTGCGGCCTTGCGGCCGGGATCGATCCGCTCTGGTTTGCATTCGCGTCGTTTTTGATCGTTGGGGGGTGATTCTTGCTTCTCGTGCGGCGTGCGATTAGATTTGCACCAGCCAGGACCTGCCGGTTTTCAAGCTCGCACACTCTGTAATCCCACTCCGAAGGATGATCCATGAAACGCCTGCTGATGACGACGATGTTCGCATTGCTGTTTGCCGTTCCCGCTCGAGCCGATAACGCGAGGCCCAACACGGCCGCGAAGCCCGCTCCGCGCGATCCGGGCTGGGTGAAGCGGCACGAAGGATTTGTCGAAATCGCCAAGAAGGGTGGGGTCGATTTGCTGTTCCTCGGCGATTCGATCACCGACGGCTGGCGCGGGCGGGGCAAAGAGGTTTGGGCGAAGAATTACGAACCGCTCAAGGCCGCCAATTTCGGCATCGGCGGCGACCGCACGCAACACGTCCTGTGGCGTTTGCAAAACGGCGAGCTCGACGGCATCAAGCCAAAATTGGCCGTGCTAATGATCGGCACCAATAATCTCGGCTCGAACACCGACGAGGAAATCGTCGACGGCATCAAGGCTATCATCGAAGAGTTGCACACGAAATCGCCGGAAACAAAGCTGCTTTTGCTCGGCATCTTCCCCCGCTCGATGAAGGCCGACGACAAAGCCCGGGCCCGCATCAAACACATCAATTCGGAAATCGCCAAGCTCGACGACGACGGCAAGACGATCAAGTATCTCGACATCGGCAACAAATTCTTGGAGCCGGACGGCACGCTTCCGAAGAGCATCATGCCCGATTCGTTGCATCCGAACGCCAAAGGCTACGAAATCTGGGCCGAAGCAATCAACCCAACCGTGAAAGAAATGATGAAATGACGCGATGCATGAAGCGCGCCGTCTTGTTGGCAACGCTGCTCGTCGGCCTATGATCGGGAATCGTTCGGGCTGACGATCCATCTGCGGCGAACGAGATCCCGGCGGCATCAAGCTATATGTGCCGCTCGACGACGAGGGCACGAAATGGCAGACGCACTGGCTCGACGCCACCCAGATGGCGTGCGAAGACCTGAAAATCGCCGATTTCGACGGCGACGGCCAGCCCGACATCATCGCCGCCGGCCGAGCGACGCATAATCTCGCAATCTATTGGAACCGCGTCGTTGGCAGTTCCACCGATCGACGGCCGAGGAATTAGCCGGGCCCTGCCGGCGCATCCTCGAGCCTTATGCGTTTTCTGTTGCCCATTGCCCGGTCGCGCGGTGTTCGACGGCGGCGCCGATGAAGCCGGCGAACAGCGGGTGGGCGGCCGTCGGCTTCGATTTGAATTCCGGGTGAAACTGCACGGCTACAAACCAAGGGTGCTCCGGCAATTCGATGATCTCCACGAGGGAATTGTCGAGGTTCGTCGCCGCGACGGCCATGCCATGGGCTTCGAAACGCTGCCGATAGACGTTGTTGAATTCGTAGCGATGGCGATGCCGTTCGGAGATCTGATCGCGGCGGTAGCAGCCGCGGGATCGGCTCATTGGATTGAGCCGGGCGTGCTGGGCTCCGAGCCGCATCGTGCCTCCTTTGTCGGTGATCGATTTTTGTTCGTCCAATAAGCAAATCACCGGATGGGGCGTGTCTTTGCTGAACTCGGTGGAATGCGCCCCGGCGAGCCCGACGACATTTCGGCCAAATTCGATCACGGCGCATTGCATTCCCAAGCAGATGCCGAAAAACGGGATGCCGCGTTCGCGGGCAAAGCGGATCGCTTCGACTTTGCCTTGGATGCCGCGCTCGCCGAATCCGCCCGGCACCAGAATGCCATCGAAACCGGCCAGGAGCCGCTCGGCCCCTTGCTGCTCGATCGATTCGCTTTGGATGCTGTGGATTCCGACCTGCACCTGATGGGCAATGCCGGCGTGGTCGAGCGATTCGTAGATCGACTTATAGGCGTCGCGGTGGCCCGCGTATTTTCCGACGACGGCGATCGAAATCTCGTGTTGCGGATTGCGGAGCCGATGGAGCAGATCGCGCCAATCGTCGAGCTCCGGCGCGCCGCCTGCCAAGCTGAGCCGGCGCACGATCAATTCGTCGAGCTGATTGTCGACAAGGCTGAGCGGCACTTCGTAGATCGAAAAATCTTTGTCGCGCTCTTCGATGACCGCGGCGGTGGGCACATTGCAAAATAGCGCGATTTTTTCCCGATCTTCGCGGCTCAATGGCCGCTCGGTACGGCAAATGAGCACATCGGGCTGAATACCGATTTGCCGCAACAGGCCGACGGAATGTTGGGTCGGCTTTGTCTTCAGTTCGCCGGCCGCCTTGAGATAGGGCACGAGCGTGAGATGGATGTAAAGACAGTTTTCCTTGCCGACATCGAGCGAAAACTGGCGGATGGCTTCCAAAAACGGCTGGCTTTCGATATCCCCGACCGTGCCGCCGATTTCGGTGATCACGACATCGACCGTTTCATCGCGCAGCTTGCGCACGGCGGCTTTGATTTCGTCGGTGATATGCGGGATCACCTGCACGGTCTTGCCGAGGAATTCGCCGCGCCGCTCTTTGTTGATCACCGACAGATAAATTTGTCCGGTCGTGTAGTTCGAATCGCGGGTGAGCGGGCCGTGGGTGAACCGTTCATAGTGACCCAGATCGAGATCGGTTTCGCTGCCGTCGTCGAGCACGTACACCTCGCCGTGCTGATAGGGGCTCATCGTGCCCGGATCGACATTGATATACGGATCGAATTTCTGCATGCGGACCGACAGCCCGCGGGCCTCCAGCAGCATGCCGATCGAAGCGCTGGTCAGCCCTTTTCCGAGCGAACTCACCACACCGCCGGTCACGAAGATATGTCGGGTCATGGAGCCAATGAATGGGATGAAAGGGCGTCGATTCAACGGAGGAAAGTATTGCTAGCATCATTGGAACCGGATCGAGCAAAATCGTCAATCCGACGTTGGATCAGGCCGATCTTGTTCGGGCGCGGCGAGCAAACAGGTTCTCAGGCCACAGCCAAAATGATGGGCAATGACCGCCGCATCGTCGCGCTTGGGGGTGAGCGATCTTTCAACAATCGGCGGGATCCGACGAGCCGATCTTCTTTTTAGTGAGGCCGTACCGCACGCTGGCGCCGCGAGCACGCCTCTCGCGGGGGTTTATTCGAGTGCTTGCGCATTTTGATATGGCCGATGGGCTTTGCCGTTGTGCCAGTGGCCAGCGCAGCCGGCCAGTGCCGGCCGGCGATTTGACGTTGAGGCTCTGCAAGAGCTGACCCGACTACAATTCGACAACGGCGCCATTGGATAGGGATTGCAGAGTCTGGCGGCGCTCACACAGGCCGACTTCGCTGGCCAGTGGCACACAGCCTGGTGTGCTTGCACATTGCGATCAGACCGATGGGCAGAGCAAGTGGCACGCGATCGGCGCAGAAGAGTTTGACGGTTCAGCAAGATCGTTTCAACGTCCGGCCCGGGCTGACGCGGTACGAAGAACCGGCGCGGCGCGGAGAACCGCTTCGGCCGGCACGATCAAAACCGAAATATCGTAGCCATCGCGGGTGAGCGAATAGGCGGCTTTCGGGCGCTCCTTCACCACTAGGGATTGCCGGATCAGCGACATCATGGCGTTTCGAAACGGGCCCGGGTGCATTTTGCAATCGGCCGGGTTGAGGAAGAGCATTTTATCCGGGCCCGCCTGGTAGCGGCGAAAGCAGGCCAGAATCGACCGTTCCGAAGGAGTCATATGCGTCTCCCGGTTTCGAATCATGGGGCACCCATCAGAGGCGGAATCGCGGTAAACCAAACACAATCGACCAACCGCACCCGCCGACACTCCATCCTTTGGAGCGCATGTGGGCAACAGGGGCTTATCGCCGCATCGCCTATCTTGACGACAAGCCTCGGCCCGTTCAGGTTCTCCCGATTTTAGCAGTTTTCGAACGGAAATATAGGCATAAAACCAAAAGCAACGCGATATCTTGGTCGCGAACGGCTTCGGCAACGACTGCTTCGAGTGTCCGGCGCCGCGCACCAAGCGATCGCCGTCGACCGACGCCGCGGTGCAGGCAGCTTCATCAAAATCGCGACACTCGACCGCTCGCCGGCGTTGTCAAAGCCGACGTAGAATTGGTTTTGCGGCGATGCTGCGCGCCAAGCGGCGAACTATCCTTGGTCGGAGCGATCGGCGGGCTTCGTCGTGTGATGCAGGACGGGCGCAATTCCGCGGGTGGATTGAATTTCGGGCGATTTTTGTTACCTTAAGCGGCGACAAGGAGCAAGCATCCGTGAAGATTCTGCTGGCAACGAGCGAGGCCGTTCCTTTCGCCAAAACCGGCGGATTGGCCGACGTGTGCGGCGCCCTACCGCTGGAATTGGCCCGGTTGGGCCACCAGTCCACGCTGATCATGCCGGCCTACCGTCAAGTGTTTCAAGCCGGACTGCCGATCGAACCGGTCGGATTGCCGTTGGAAATTCGTGTCGGCCAAAAGACGGTAAGCGGCCGGCTGCTACGTAGCTTTCTGCCCATCGAAGAAAAGCACGGCCACACTTCGAGCAACAATTCCGCTCCATCGGCCACCGCCGCCGCGGGCGTGCCGGTCTATTTCGTCGAGCAGGCACAATATTTCGACCGCGATCAACTCTACGGGCCGGGCCTGGCCGATTATCGCGACAACTGCGAACGCTTCGTGTTCTTCTCCCGCGCGGTGCTCGACGTAATCAGCCATTTGAATCTCGGCGTGGACCTGCTGCACGTTCACGATTGGCAAACCGGCCTGATTCCGGCCTATTTGAAGATCGAATATCGCTCGAAGCCCGGCTATGAAAAAATCGCGTCGCTGCTGACGATCCACAACCTGTCGTATCAAGGCACATTCTGGCATTGGGACATGCTTTTGACCGGCTTGGATTGGAAATACTTCAACTGGCGGCAAATGGAGTTTTTCGGCAATCTGAATTTGCTGAAAACCGGCTTGGTGTTCGCGGATGCGATCAACACGGTCAGCCCGCGCTACGCGGAGGAAATTCAAAGCGCTCCGCTCGGCTGCGGGTTGGAAGGGGTGTTGCAACATCGGCGAGCGGCCTTGTCGGGCATCTTGAACGGCGTCGATTATCACCAATGGGATCCCGCGACCGACGTGCATTTGCCGGCGAAATATGGTCCTGACAATGTCCGCGAGGGCAAGGCGGCCAATAAGGCGGCGCTGCAAGCCGAGCTGAATCTTGCGCCCGATCCGAATGTGCCGCTGCTGGCCTTCGTGGGTCGAATGGTCGAGCAAAAGGGAGTCGACCTGATCGCTCAGGTCATGCAGGAATGGGTGCTCACCAGCCGGGCCCAATGGGTGGTGTTGGGCACCGGCGACGCGAAAGTGCAGGAGCAACTCGCCCTCTTGGCCCAGCGATTTCCGCAGAAGGTTGCCGCGAAGTTCCAGTTTTCCGATCCGCTCGCGCATCGGATCGAAGCGGCGGCCGACTTGTTCTTGATGCCGAGCCGATTCGAGCCGTGCGGTTTGAGCCAGATGTATAGCTTGAAGTATGGCACGGTGCCGGTCGTGCGTGTAACGGGTGGATTGGCTGACACGATCGTCGACACGACCGAGGAGACACTTGCCGCCGGTAGTGCGAACGGATTCACCTTCTACGAGCCGACATCGCACGGCCTGTCGTCGACGCTTAAGCGCGCCCTGGCCTACCATGCCCGCCCCGAGGCTTGGCTGCGCCTGATGACCAACGGCATGACGGAAGATTGGTCGTGGACCAAGAGCGCCAAGCAATACGCCGATCTCTACGCAACCACGATTGCCCGAGCCCAGGTCCCCGCGGTAAGCAAGGAAGCCAGCGGCAAAGAAATTCGGCCATCGACGGTGTAGCAGCCGCAGCGGAACGCGCGAAACCGCCAGCGGCCTCAAAGAACCGTTTGGAATTGGAAGCTCGCTTGCGGTTTCGCGCGTGGCACTTGGTTATCTGGCCCCCGACCCCCGGCCCCTAGCCCCCCCGGCCCCTAGCCCCCTCGTCCCTAGCCCCTCGCCCCGCTCATGCACGACATCCATCTCGCCATCCTCTGGCACCAACATCAGCCGTATTATCCCGACGACGTGACGGGCGAGAACCCGATGCCGTGGGTTCGGCTGCATGCGTCGAAAGACTATTGGGGGATGGCGCAGCTATTGCGCGAGATTCCCGAATTCCACGCCACGATCAATCTCGTTCCGAGCCTGATCGTGCAACTGCAGAAATACGACGAAGGACACGAAGACACGCATTTGCGCGTGTCGCGATTGCCGGCCGATGGCCTGTCGGCCGAAGACATGCACTATCTGCTCGACAACTTCTTCATGGTCCATCCGGACCACAACATTCGCCCATTCCCGCGCTACAACGAACTGTACGAAAAGCGTGGCTTGGGCATCGACCCGCCCGAGCGGGCGGCAAAGCGATTCTCGAGCCGCGACATCATCGATCTGCAATGCTGGTCGAACCTGGCCTGGATTCATCCGCTGGCTTTCGAGCTCGATCCCGATTTGAACGATCTATTGGCCAAGGGCCAGCACTGGAGCGAAAAAGAAAAACAGTTGCTGATCGACAAGCAGTTGGATTTGCTGCGGCAAGTGATTCCGTTGCACAAGGAGCTGGCCGAATCGGGGCAAATCGAATTATCCACGACTCCGTTTTACCATCCGATTTTGCCGCTGCTTTGGGATAAACGGCTGGCGCGGCAAGCGATGCCGGAAGTGTCGTTGCCGCAACATCTCGAAGGCTATCCGGAAGATGCCGCGGAGCAGATTCGCCGGGCCGTCGATTTCCATGCCCGCGTGTTCGGCGCTGCGCCGCGCGGGATGTGGCCCTCGGAAGGATCGGTCGCGCAGGCCATCATTCCGGCCATTGCCGCCGCCGGCATCGAATGGATCGCCACCGACGAAGAAATTCTTTCTTGCTCGACGGACGGCTGGGTTTCGCGCGACGGGCAGGGATTTCTGCGCAATCCCGAAATGCTCTATCGCCCTTGGCGTGTCGAGGAGAAGGGGCGCAGCGTGCAGATGGTGTTTCGCGATCATGCGATGAGCGACCAGATCGGATTTCACTGTCAGCGCATGTCGGCGCAGCATGCCGTCGACGATCTGCTGGGCAAGCTGGAAGGAATCGGCCGCGCGACCACCGGCAACGCCGGCAAACGGCCGACGCTGGTGAGCATCATTCTCGACGGCGAAAACTGTTGGGAATACTATCCGCGCAGCGGAGTCGATTTCTTGCGAACGCTCTATCGCCGCGTCGTCGAGCATCCGCGAATCACGCCCACGACCGTCGGCGACTACGTGCGGCAGCACCCGGCGACCGACAAGATCGGCACGCTCTTCGCCGGCAGTTGGATTCAACACAATTTCGGCATCTGGCTCGGCCATTCGGAATGCAATCGGGCCTGGGACCTGCTGTTTGAGACGCGCGAGCATCTCGCGTCTGTTCCGCAGGGAGCCGGCGGAACGAAATCGGCCGACCAGCTTGCCCAAGCCCGCCGCGAGTTGTTTATCGCCGAGGGGAGCGATTGGTTCTGGTGGTTCGGCGATAGCCACCATAGCGCCCAGCAAGATTTGTTCGACCATCTATTTCGCAAGCATTTGCAAAATGTTTACACGATTCTCGGCGATCCGGTTCCGACCGAATTGCTAAGGCCGATCCGTGGAAACGCCGTGCAGCCGCGAATGTATAGCGAGCCCAGCGGGCTGCTGAACGTGAAGATCGACGGACGCGTGAGTTATTTCGAGTGGCTGAACGCCGGCTTCTATGCGCCGACGCACGGTCGCGGAGCGATGAGCATCGGCACCGCCACGCGCTCGGAAGGCCTTTACTTCGGATTCGATGCCGACAACCTGTTCCTGCGGCTCGATGCCCGCGGCGGCCCGGTGCGCGGGCAATGGACCGACATCGATTCGCTGCGCGTGGCGTTCAGCCGGCCGGCGGGTTACGAACTGCTTGTGCTGCATCCATGGCGGCTGGAGCCGATCGCGCATTTGTATCGCTACGACGTGCCGATCGGCCGGCCCGGCGTGCAGATCGCGGCGGATGCGGTCGTCGAGATCGCGATCCCGTGGAAGAGTCTGGCGGCGGCCCAGGACGATGCGGTACACTTGTACGTGGAGTTGATGCAGCAAGAACAGCCGATGGAGCGGCTGCCGCACGAAGGGAGTATTGAAACCGTCGTTCCCTCCCCCGACTACGAACTGCTGATGTGGCAAGTATGAGCGGGGCCGGACCAATTATCCACGGACGGGGAACGGGCAAACCACAGAGTCGCCGAGAATACCGAGAAGCGGAAGCATCGGAATGGACGAGCAAGATCCTCTGACTCAAGCCTCTGTGACTCGGTGGTTAGAACTTCGATCGCGGAAAGAATAACTCCCCATCCTATCCCATGATCACACCATCCTTTCTGACCGGCTTTTGGTTTTTTGTGGGCGGATTGGTTTTCGGCAGCTTTATCGAGTATTGGGGCCATCGGATTTTGCACCAGTGGCGGGCGATCGGCGGCGTGCACCGCAATCATCATGCGACCGGGGTCGGCCAAGGCGTGCTGCTGGAGTATTGGGACTACATCAAGCCGCTGTTTCCGCTGATGTTCCCGATGTTTTTGGTGTCGCTGCCCGCCGGAATCGGCTGGTTTCTGGGCACGAACGCCTTCGCTTTTTTCTCGGCCTATTCGCACCAATTGCAGCACGAGAATCCGCTCAAATGTTTTTGGATGCGGATGCCGAACCATTACGTGCATCACAAATTGAACATGTGGCACTACAATTTCGGCATGGCCCTGGATATCTGGGATCGTGTGTTTCGAACCTACAAGCCGGTCGAAGCGGCGAAATGGCGCGAAGGACTCGACCCTGAACAAAAGAAACGCAGCCTGCTCGACGTGCGCTGGTGGTGATCGGGTCGGATCGAGCAGGCGACGCGCAAAACCGCAAGCGAGCCGCCAACTCAAACGCGGCGACGAAGCTCGCTTGCGGTTTCACGCGTCGAACCGCTGTGAATGGAAACAGAAATCCCACGACTGGCAAGGACAGCCGCTTCTCACTTCTCTTGGCGGAGAAGATCGGTGCGAAGGGCGGCACGACCAATTTCTATAAGGTCGCACACCGACTTCCTCAAGCCCGTAGCCTCGAGCCTTCCGCCCCATGCCTGATTTGCGAAAAGATCCGATCGTCGGGCGATGGGTGATCGTGGCCAAGGGGCGGGCCAAGCGGCCGCACGATTTCGTCAGCCAGCCGCAAGTGAATCCGGGCCGGTTCTGCCCCTTCTGCGAAGGAAGCGAGCACGCGACCCCCGGCGAGATTCTCGCCTATCGCAATTCCGGCTCGGCGAGCAATGGCCGGGGCTGGCGCGTGCGCGTCGTGCCGAATAAATTTCCCGCGCTCGAAATCGAAGGAGATCTGCAAAAGCGCGGCGACGGGATTTACGACATGATGCGCGGCGTCGGCGCCCACGAAGTCATCATCGAATCGCCCAACCATGTGCTGAGCACGTCCGATCTGAGCGACAAACAGTTGCGCGAGGTGTTTTGGGTCTATCGCGATCGGCTCGCGGATTTGAAAAAAGATCGCCGCCTGGTGTATGGGTTGATCTTCAAGAATGTCGGTCCCGCGGCGGGCGCATCGCTCGAGCACACGCATAGCCAACTGATCGTCACTCCGATTGTGCCGATCACGGTCCGCGAGGAGATGGCCGGCTCGGAAACTTTCTTCCATTACCGCGGCCGCTGCGTGTTTTGCGACATGATCCATCAAGAGCTAGCGGCCGAGGAGCGGATCGTGCTCGATTCGCCCGGCTTTGTCGCCATCGCCCCGTTTGCCAGCCGATTTCCTTTCGAAACGTGGATTTTGCCCAAGCAGCATTCGAGTCATTACGAGAACATTCAGAAGAGCGGCGTCGACGATTTGGCACGTGTTGTGCGACAAGTGATCGCGCGCATCGAAGCGGCCGTCGATCGCCCTGCTTACAACTACGTTCTTCACACGGCCCCCTTTGACAGCCACGAGCTAGGCCACTATCACTGGCATATAGAGATTATTCCGCGTTTGACGAACACGGCCGGCTTCGAATGGGGCACCGGTTTTTACATCAATCCCGTCCCGCCGGAAGAAGCGGCCGCGTTTCTAAGAGATATCGAAGATCGCACACCACAAACACCGACAATTCCTATAACGGGCTCTGGGCAATCTGCATAAAGTAACACTCCGAGGGGTCTGGCTCATTTTTCGGCCGTTGGCGATTTGGCTCTTGTGCAACGCCGCGGCCGAAAAATGTGCCCGACCCCCCTTGAACCCGCGGGGTCTGGCTCGTTTTTCGGCCGCATAGCCGTTTCCAACGGCGTGCGGCGCCGCGGCCGAAAAATGTGCCTGACCCCCTTGAACCGCCGCGACGGCTCCATTCCCCACCGCGTCCCCAACCTCTCCTCCCCATGCCACAACCGATCCAGTTCATCTTCGCGTTGCACGATCATCAGCCGATCGGCAATTTCGATGGAGTGTTCGAACAAGCCTATGAAGACAGCTACCGGCTGTTTCTCGATTTGTTCGAACAGTTTCCGCATCTTCGGATCGCGTTGCACACGAGCGGGCCGCTGGTTGAATGGCTCGACAATCATCATCCCGAGTATCTCGACCGCTTGGCGGGCCATGTGGCAACCGGCCGGATCGAGATCATCGGCGGCGCATTCTACGAACCGATTTTGGCGATGATTCCGTCGCGCGATCGCATCGGCCAAATCCGCTCGTTTACCAGTTGGTTGAAGGATCGTTTGGGGGCCGACGTGCGCGGGATGTGGATTCCCGAGCGCGTTTGGGAGCAGAGCATGGCCAGCGATCTCGTGGCCGCGGGAATCGAATACACGATTCTCGACGATTCGCACTTTAAAAACGCCGGGCTCGATTCCGAAGAGCTCACCGGCTATTTCCTCACCGAAGACGAAGGGCACGTGCTCCGCGTCTTTCCGGGCAGCGAACGGCTTCGCTACGTCATTCCGTTTGCCGACGTGCATGAATCGATCGACTATTTGCGCGGCCTTGCGGAGCGGCACCCCGGCGCGGTGGCCGTGTTTGCCGACGACGGCGAGAAATTCGGCGTCTGGCCGGAGACGAAGCTGAATGTTTTCGATCGCGGTTGGTTGCGCCAATTTTTCGAACTGTTGGCGGCGAATCAAGACTGGATTCGCATCACGACGCCGTCGGAGGTGATCGATCATGTGCCACCGGTGGGCAAGGTGTATCTGCCCGAAGGCAGCTACCGCGAGATGACCGAGTGGGTGTTGCCGCCGCAGCAATTGGCCGCCTACGAAGACGCTCGCAAGGAGCTGGAGCCCGATCCGCGTTGGCCGAAAATTGCCCGCTTCGTTCGCGGCGGTTTTTGGCGCAATTTCAAGGTGCGCTATCCCGAAACCAACGAAATGTATTGCCGCATGATGGCCGTCAGCCGCCGGCTGCAAGACATGGCCGACGCCGGGATCGACGAAGATGCGCTCCGCTCGGCCCGCACCGAGCTTCATCGCGGCCAGTGCAATTGCCCCTATTGGCACGGCGCCTTCGGCGGCGTGTATCTGCCGCATCTTCGCAATGCGATCTACAACCATCTGATCGCTGCCGACAATCTGCTCGACCAGGCCGCGGGGCGGCTGCAAAGCGATTCTACCTCTAGCGGCGCGACGACGACAAACCGGATCGCGGGCTCCAACGGCGCGGCAGGCCATAGAAATGCCGCAGCCGGTTGGGTCGAAGCGGCCGGCGACGATTACGATTTCGACGGCCGGCCGGAAGTGCAATTGGCCGGCGACAAACTCATCGCCTGGATCGCTCCCAGCCGCGGCGGGCAAATTTACGAACTCGACATTCGCTCGATTTGCCACAACCTGCTGGCCACGCTCAGCCGCCGGCCGGAGGCCTATCATCGCCTCGTAAAGGCCGGCCCCGCGGGCGCCGGCGGCAGCGTGATCGATGCGAATTCGCCCGTGAAATTCAAGCAGGCCGGGCTGGAAAACCATCTGCAATACGATTCATACCTTCGCAAGAGCTTGCTCGACCATTGGTACGACGACAACATCTCGCTCGACGCCGTAGCTCGCGGCGAAGCGCAGGAGCGCGGCGACTTTTTGGGCCTGCCGTTCGAAGCCAAGTTGCGGCGAAATCCCGGCCGAATCCAAGTCCTGCTCACGCGCTCCGGCAACGCCTGGGGAATCCCCATCAAGATCACCAAGGGCGTCACGCTGCAAGCCGGCAGCAACACGCTGGAATTCGCCTACTTGCTCGAAGGCTTGCCGCGCGATCGTGCCATCCACTTTTCGATCGAATTCAATTTCGCCGGAATGCCATCCGGGGCCGACGATCGTTATTTCCACGCCGGCGGCGCGCTGGCCAACCATCATCTGGGCCAGCTCGGCGCCCGGCTCGACATGACCGAAAGCGCCGGCCTCGGCCTGACGGACCAATGGCTCGGCCTCGACGCCGATTTGGCCTTCTCGCGCCCGACCTCGATTTGGACCTACCCGATCGAAACGGTCAGCCAGTCGGAAGGGGGTTTTGAATTGGTGCACCAATCGGTGGTCGTACAACCGCATTGGCACGTTCAAGGCGATGCCGATGGCCGATGGAGCGTAACGTTCCAGTTGGCCCTCGACACATCGCTAGCTGAAAACCGCCGCATCGAAGCGCCCGCCGTCGCCGTGCACGGCTGATTGCGAACGGTAGCAGGCACACTCCGTGTGCCGTCCGCCACGCAAATCGGGTCGCCACGGCCAATCGGCGTGCAAACTCTTTTCGACTTGGATCGCGTCTTCCCGCGCCGACGGCATTCGGAGAATGCCTGCTACGTAGCAGGCACACTCCGTGTGCCGTCCGCCACATAAATCGGGTCGCCACGGCCAATCGGCGTGCAACCTAATTCCGGCATGGATCGCGTCTTGTTGCGCCGACGGCATTCGGAGAATGCCTGCTACGTTTGCCGGGTGCCACCGGCTCCGGCCAGTGCCAGTGTGACATTCACCGTCGGCGACGAAAGCACTGGCAAAGCCAGCGGCGCACGCACACGAATTCTGAAATCATCTTCAATCCAAGAATCTCTTACCAAGCCCGCCATACGCATCGATCCGCCGGTCGCGCAGGAACGGCCAGTGGGTGCGCACCACGTCGATTTGCGATAGATCGCATTCGACGAGCAGCGTTTCTTCGGCATCGTGGGCCGCTCGGGCCAAGATGTTGCCATTCGGATCGCAAACGAACGACGCCCCCCAAAATTCGATGCCGTCTTCGACGTCGGTGCGATTCGTCGCCGCCACGAACACTCCATTGGCAATCGCGTGGCTGCGCATCATCGTTTCCCACGCAGCATGTTGGCTCGCGCCGAATTCCGCCTTCTCGGCGTGCAACCAGCCGATCGCCGTCGGATAAAACAAAATCTGGGCGCCGGCCAAAGCCACGAGCCGCGCCGCCTCGGGATACCATTGGTCCCAACATACCAATGGCCCGATGGGCCCAAACCGCGTCGGCACGCTTCGAAACCCGAGATCGCCCGGCGTGAAATAAAATTTCTCGTAATAGTTCGGATCGTCGGGAATGTGCATCTTGCGATAGGTTCCCGCCAGGGAACCGTCGGCATCCAGCACGACCGCCGTATTGTGATACAAGCCGGCCGCTCGCCGCTCGAACAGCGATCCGACGATCACGACTCCGTGCGTCTCCGCCGCCGCCGCGAGCGCTTCGCTCGTCGGCCCGGGCAAAGGTTCCGCTTCGGCGAACCGCCGATGGTCTTCGGTCTGGCATGGATACCGGCCGGCGAACAACTCTTGCAAGCAAACGACATTGGCCCCGGCCGCGGCGGCCTCGGCGATGCGCGAGAGCGCCTTGTCGACGTTCGCTTGCTTCACTTCGCCGCACCGCATCTGCACCAGCGCAATGGTCACGCGCTCGTTCGACAACCGCGGATTGGAAGGCATATTCGGCATTCGACGAAAATCGGCTTCGGTTCGGCGTCCCTCGCTGACGCTTCGGGCTAGCGTGAAGCATACCAGCCCGAGGCGTCAGCGAGGGACTTCCGGGCCACGAGCTGCTCGGGTTCCACTACATGCCATTGCGATGGTACTCTATGCGACACCATGCGCGAATCGGTCGGCGGATTATTCATCACGGGAACGGACACAGGCGTCGGAAAGACCTACGTCGGATCGCTCGTGGCACGCGCTCTGGCTGCCGAGGGTCGGCGGGTCGGCGTTTACAAGCCGGTCGCCAGCGGCTGCCCGCGCGACGGCGATCGGTTGCGCGCCGATGATGCGGTCCAACTGTGGGAGGCGGCCGGACGCCCCGGCGAGCTCGAGCGTGTTTGCCCGCAACGATTCGCAGCGCCGTTGGCGCCGCATCTCGCGGCTCGAGCGGAAGGCGCACGGGTCGATCGGCAACAGCTTCGTGGCGGGCTCGAATATTGGCTTGAGCGGTCCGACATCGTCATCGTCGAAGGCGTGGGCGGTCTGATGTCGCCACTGTCGGACGAGGATTATGTGGCCGATCTGGCGTATGAGTTGCGGTATCCGCTAATTGTCGTGGCGCGAAATATCCTGGGCGTGATCAACCAAACCCTTCAAACCCTGATTACGGCTGCGACATTTCGCCGCGGCTTGCCGATCGCGGGGATTGTATTGAATCGGCCGTGGCCGCCAGGCAAGCGCGTTGAAGGCGGATCGGCCGGCATGGCAGAGCCCGATCCCAGCATCGAGTCAAATGCGGACGAGATTGCCCGCCGCTGTGTTCCGCCGCTGTTGGCCGAAGTCGATTACGGAGCGGAACGATTCGATCGGCCCGTGGATTGGTTCGGCTTGTCGCGATCGTAGCGAATCTGCGGAGGTGGAAGTTCGTGCGGCGCCACACGCCGCCGGATTCTCGCGTCCTGTCGTCTGTAGCCTCGAGCCATCAGGCTCTTCCGATTTGCCTCCCACTCCGCCATGACGTAGGTTTTGGAGATTCACGGGGTGCGATAGGCTTGCGACACCGCGCCCAGGGCCGTTCGGCCCGCGGGCGTTCTGTTCTTCGTTGGACGGAGATTTCCGCCGTTATTGCAGCCACTGCTTCCCGTCCACGGGCGAACATGGAAGAGCATGAACTTCAGGCTGACTCCGCGCTCGGCAGGTGCGCATCCGGCCTCCGCACCGCGCAACCTCGTTCTCGCGCGCAATTGCTTCTCGCCGCCCAAACCGCGCGGCTGGAAGATATCGAAACGAATCTGGCGTCGCAGGTCGACGCGCTCTTGCGATCCGCGGCCGATGGTTTGGCGGCCGACGCCGAGGCCTTGCAATACGATTTCGCCCGTCGCGATCAATCGCTCGCCGACCGCCTCCGCGAACACGAAACCCTGATTGCCGAATTCCGCCGGCAGCAGCACGACCTGGCGCGCAAGAGCGAGGATATCGAAGCGGCCAGGATCGAAGCCGCCGATGTCCGGCAATCGCTCGTCCAAGCGCAGGCCGACCTGCAGCGCGAGGCCGAAGAGCTGGCCCGCAGCCGTGGCCGGTGCAAGCAGCTTGAAGAACGGCTTTCCCGTGAATCCGAGCAGCTCGAAGTTCGCCGCGAGCAGACAAAAGACCAGCGAAGGCGAATTGCGCAGGAGCTCAAAGCCGAGCGCGATTCGCAACAGCATGAGGTCGGCGAGCTGCGCCGCACGATCGAACAATTGCGCAGCCAGCAGCAGAGAGGCGCCGATCAAGCAATCGCCGAACTTCGGCAAAAGCGCGACGAACTCGAATCGCTGCGTCGACAGCACCAGCACGACGTTCAGCGGCAGAAATCCACGCTCGATGCGCGCGCCGCCGAACTCGATAGCGAAGCCGCCAGGCTGGAAACCGTGGCGGCCGATATGGAGGGCAAGTCGGCCGAATTCCATGCCGCACGCGAATTGCTCGACGCCCGCGAAAGCGCGCTTTCCAACCAGAAGCCATCGGCCGCCGCCGTGCCCGATGAACAACTACGGCAGCTAAACGAATCGCTCGCCGATGCCCGCCATACCTCAGCCGCGGCCACGGCCACCGCTTCCGAATTATCGCAAACCGTCGATGACCTGCGGCAATCGCACGAACGGCTGCGCGAATCGGCCGAGGTTTCCGAACAGCGGCATGGCGAATTGCAACACAAATACCAACTGCTCGAGCAAGAATACCAGAATCTCCGCCGCAGCCCGCAACCGTCGAGCGATTCCGCGCCGCCGGCCGGTTGGGCAACCGAACGCGATGCGCTGATTGCCCGCGTGGCCGAGGCCGAGCACCAGCTTTCGCAGCTCGATTTGCAGCGGCTGGAAGACTCGCAACGGCGGTTCGAAATGGCTGTTGCCGATGTGCGCGATTTGAAGCGCCGCAACTCCGAATTGGAAGAGCAATTGATGTCGGTTCGTGCCGCAGGCGGCGACAATGCGTGGCGGCGCCCCCAGGAAGACGCTGTGTTGGACTGGGAAGCGACGAAGCGCCGCATGCTCGAATCGCTTGAATCCGACAATGGCCCGGTCGAGGCCGAGCAACTTCTGACCGTGGAAAGCACGATTCAAATCACCGACGAAATCGTGTCGAGCAAAGACCGCGAAATTACCGAGCTGCGGATGCTGTTGTCGCAGCAGAGCAGCAATATCGGCGCCGTCGCAGTCGGCGCCGCGGCGATCGCCGAATCGTTCAATCAAGATGAATTGATCCAGCAAGAGCGAGAAAAACTTCGCCTGCTTCAAGAGGAATGGCGCGAAAAGCTGCGTCAGGCAGAAATCGATATCTCGATCGAACGGGCGCGCATTGCCCGTCAAAAGGTCGAAATCGAAGAAAAAGTGTCGGCCTACGATTCGGTCCGCGCCCAGCACCATGCGGACGACGCCGCTGATCCCACAAGCACCGCCAAGCAACCAACACGCGGCCGCTGGCTAACCCGCCTCGGGCTAAAAGAAGACTCGGCCTGACGCCCGGAGTCGCTCCTGATCTTAGCCTCCGCCGGATGCAGCGGCATGGATCGACGCTGCCGCCGACGGCAAGATAGTCCGGCTTTTATCGGCTTACCACGCCCGCAAGCTCCAACGCACCGATGCGCTTCTCGTCGTATGCCAGCCACTCCCGAAGCACTTCGTCGGTATGCTCGCCGATGGCCGGCGGCGCTTGCGGAGAACAGAGCGGCCGGCCGTCGTAGTGAATGGGTGATGCCACGGTGGCGAATTGCCGGCCGCGTTCGTCAGCGAGCTGCTGAATCATTTCGCGGGCCGCGATTTGCGGCGTGTGCATCGCCTCGTCGATCGCCAGCACCGCCGAGCAGGGCACATCGGCCGCATCGCACAGCTTCAGCCATTCCGCATTGGTTTTGCTGCGCATGAGGTCTGCCAAGAGCGGAATCAGCTCGTCGCGATGCTCGACGCGCGATGGATTGCTGCCAAAGCTCGGACCGGCCGCCAGAGAATTGCATTCGGCCGCTGCGCAAAAACGCCGCCATTGCCCGTCGTTCCCGATCGCCAAAACCAAAAAGCCGTCGGCCGTTGCAAATGCTTCGTAGGGCACGATCTGAGGGTGGGCGTTGCCCCAGCGCCTCGGGCGCTGGCCGTTCACCAGCACTCCCTGCACGACATTCACGAGCGCCGCAAGCGTGCAATCGGCCAATGCGATATCGAACGAACCGAGTTTCGCATCGCTCGGCGGTGTGGTCGCTGACGACGTTCGGTCGCGTGCCAGTAGGCCGCTCAGCGCGGCGACGGCCGCGTACAGGCCGCTCAGAATATCGGTAATCGCGACGCCGACTTTCATTGGCGGCCCTTCCGGCGGCCCGGTGATCGACATCAGGCCCACCCCCGCCTGCACCGTGAGATCGTATCCCGGCGCGTCGGCCGCCGGACCGGTTCGGCCGTAGCCGGAGATCGAAACGCGCACCAATTCCGGGTTCAACGCTGCAAGCCGGGCTGGCTCCAATCCGAGTTTGACGAGCGCCGCCGGGAGAAAGTTTTCGACCACGACGTCGGCGGCTTGCAGCAGATCATCGAGCACGCCGCGGGATTCGGCCCTCGCCAGATCGAGGGCCAACGAGCGCTTGCCTCGATTGCACGAGAGGTAGTAAGCGCTGGGGCCACCGTCGCCGAGAAACGGCGGCCCCCATTGCCGTGTGTCGTCTCCCGTGCCGGGACGCTCGATCTTGACCACTTCGGCCCCCAGGTCGGCAAGAAGCTGACAACAAAACGGTCCGGCCAGAACTCGTGAAAAGTCCAATACCCGAATGCCGTTCAGCAGGTTCGCCGCTTGCGCCATCATCCACCGTTTTCCTTGTTGCCGAGCGCCAGTATACTGGCAATCGCCAAGCGCGAGGATAGCTCGGGTTTATAGGCGACGATTTGACGTGGGTGCCGCGGCAACGAAGATTCGCTGAGCCATTATGGTGTTGCCCAGCCGAAAGTCGCCACGCACTCGCCCCTTTGCTGCCGGCCGATCCGGCCGCACCACTTGGCTGGAGCCGTGGAATCGATTCACCGTAGGGAGCCTGCATGGCCAACGAGTTTGATCCTTATCGCGAGGCATTGGTTGTCGAGCATGTCACCATTTGGCCGGACGAATACGACGACTGGTCATTGTTCGAGCGGCAGCGCGTCGAAGCGCTTTTGCACTCCGAACCCCAGCAGGCGGCCCAATTGGACTACATTCGGCAACATACTGGTTTCTGCCGGCAAATCACTGTGACGACTGAAGATCTCGATCGCGTCGCATCGGCATAGACCGGCGTCCGCGATCCATCGATGGAATCGCTGAACGAACGACGCTCGGCGACGCATTCAGGCTGGAAAGCCTGATCGATGGATGGGCGCGAACGCGAAATGTCATTATAAAACCTGCACACCCATTCGCGATCCGCCCTCCGATAATGCCGCCACCGATCCAAACGATTCGCGTCGCACTGGCCGAACGTGCCTATTCGATCGCCATCGGCGCCGGCACGCTTGCCGAAGCGGGCCTCATTTTGCGCAAAGTCGCGTCGGCGACGCATGTCGCGCTGATTACCGACGCCCATGTCGAGCGACTTCACGGCCAAACCGTTGCCGATTGTCTCGCCGGTTCCGGGATGCGGGTCAACACGATTGTCGTCGATCCCGGCGAGCAAGCAAAAAGCACCGTGGTTGCCGACTATCTGTGGCGCGAACTGCTCGAGCTCGGCGCCGACCGGAAAACGGTTGTCGTCGCTCTCGGGGGCGGAGTCGTCGGCGATCTGGCAGGATTCGTGGCCGCCACCTACGCCCGCGGCCTCGGTCTGCTGCAAATTCCGACGACGCTGTTGGCCCAGGTCGACAGCTCGGTCGGCGGGAAGGTGGGGATCAACCTGCCCGACGCCAAAAACATGGTCGGAGCTTTTTGGCAACCGATCGGCGTGCTGATCGACATCGATACGCTGGCGACGCTCCCGCGGCGCGAGTATGTGTCCGGATTGGCCGAGGTCGTCAAATACGGCGTCATTCTCGACGCCGATTTTTTCGGCGAACTGGAAACCAACGCGGCCGCGATTTCGGCGCGGCAGTCGGACATGCTGGCGCGGGTGGTCGCGCGCTGCTGCCGGCTCAAGGCCGACGTGGTTGAAGCCGATGAACGGGAAACCGGCTGCGGGCGGCCCGAGTTGAACCGCGCCGTTTTGAATTATGGCCATACGTTCGCCCATGCCCTCGAAACCACGAGCGGCTATGGCCGCTGGCTGCATGGTGAAGCCGTGTCGATCGGCATGATGTGCGCCGCTCGATTGGCCCGGCGGCTTGGGCGCGTGGACGACCGATTTGTCGGCCGGCAGCGCGAGCTGTTGATGGCGCTCGGCCTGCCAGTCGAGACGCCCGACTCGGATGCCGAATTGCTGCTGGCTGCCATGGCGCGCGACAAGAAAAGCGAGCATGGGCAACTGCGATTCGTGCTTCCGGAGCGGCTTGGGAAGGTCGAACTGGTAGGCGGCGTTTCGCCCGACGATGTGCGCAGCGCTCTCCGCGATTGAAGTGCGATTTGGCTCGGTCGATTTGGGACAGACTGGGCGCCATGCCCGCGGCTTTGCCTGGACATGTTTCGGCGATGCGATTCGCCGCTGCGCATGGCCACTCGCGGCAGTGGGCATGAGGCCCGATCCGAAAAATTTACGCTTTTGGAATCACATTACAGCAAACCGTGGTTCGGATGCGCAATGAAGCTTACGGTCATACAACGCAGCGTGATCGGCTTGGGCGCGGCGCTACTGCTGGAATTGCTGCTGGGATTTTGGCTGCTCCGCACGATCGAATCGTCGCTGAATGCGGGCCGGATGGTCGCACACAGCAACGACGTGCTCGTGAGGCTGAGCAACCTGTCGACCAAGCTCAACGACGCCGAGCGCGAATCGCGCGACTACTTGATGACCGGCTCGCAAGACGATTGGAAGTTGATCGAGCAATCGTTTGCCGGCGAGACTGGGCTGCAAATGCAGTTGCGCGATATGGTGGTCGACAACCCGCCCCAGGTGCAGCGGATTGCCGAGCTCGATCCGCTCATCAAGCGATTCATTGAAACGGTTGACTCGATCAAGACGGCCACGCCGGAAAGGCAACGCGATCTCTCCAATTCCGTCATGCTGCAGAACAACGGCATCCGCCAACGCACGCGGGATTTGCGCGACGAAGAACGGCGGCTGATGGACCGACGATTGGAAAGCCAAACGGCGAATACCCAACGGACGATGCTCTTCGCCACGCTCGGCACCTTGCTCGCGCTCGTGCTCGTGGGCGGCTCGGGATATTTGCTCATCGGCGAAGTGCGCGAGCGCACACAAGCCGAGCGCACGCTATTGGATCAGAAACGGCTGCTCGAATCGATCTTGAATTGCATGAGCGACGGCGTCGTGGTGGCCGATCTGGCCGGCCAGTTGACGATCTTCAACCCGGCCGCCGAGCAAACACTCGGGCTCGGCATGGTCGACGCCGCCGTGCCGGATTGGTCCGAACGGTATGGATTTTACCAGCCGGATCAAGAAACGCTCTTTCCGAGCGAACGCCTGCCCTTGGCGCGGGCGATCCGCGGAGAAAGCGTCGACGACGTGGAAATTCTCGTCCGCAATTCAGCGCGACTCAAAGGCGCCTGGCTGCGGATGAGCGGCCGCCCATTGCTCGACGATCACGATAATCCGTGCGGCGGCGTGGTCGTGTTTCGCGACATCTCGGAGCGCAAGCGAGCTGAAGATGAGCGATTTCGCGTGGCCGCGGAATCGGCCCCCAACGGCTTCGTGATGATCAATCGCGACGGCCATATCGTGCTCGTCAATTCGCAAATGGAAAGGCTTTTCGGCTACGAGCACACGGAATTGGTGGGACAATCGGTGGAACTGCTGGTGCCGGAAGCGTTTCAGCGGAGTCATCCGCGGCTGCGCGACGCATTCTTTGCCGCGCCGGCCGCGCGGGCGATGGGCAAGGGCCGCGATCTGCAGGGCCGTCGCAAGGATGGCAGCGAATTCCCGGTCGAAATCGGCCTCACGCCGATCCAAACCGGCGAGGGATTGCTCGTGATCGGCGCCGTCGTCGACATCACCGAGCGCAAGCGGGCCGAACTCGAGACGCAAAAGCTCAACGAACAATTGGAACGCCGCGTCGCCGAACGAACGAGCCAGCTCGCCGCGGCCAATGAAGAACTCGAAGCCTTCAGCTATAGCGTTTCGCACGACCTGCGTGCGCCGCTGCGGGCGATGAACGGTTTCGCCAAGATTCTCGAAGAGGATTTCGGCGCGCGCTTGGAAGACGGGTCGCGACGCTATCTCGGCTTGATCCAAAAAAATGCCGAGCGGATGGGGTCTTTGATCGACGATCTGCTGGCTTTTTCGCGATTGAACCGGCAAACGCTCACCCGCTCGCTGGTCGATCCGGCCGCCTTGGCTCGCGAAGTGTTCGACGTGTTGGAAGCCGAACGCAAGGGGCGCAACGTCGCCCTCGACCTTGGCCAGTTGCCCCCGTGCAGGGCAGATTACAATTTACTGCGGCAGGTGTTCGTCAATCTGCTCTCCAACGCGATCAAGTTCACGCGCTCGCGAACCGCCGCCCGCATCGAAATCGGCAGCTCGAACGGCGAAGGGCAGCCGACCTTCTTCGTCCGCGACAACGGCGTCGGATTCGATATGCGCTACGCCGATAAGCTATTTCGCGTCTTTCAGCGATTGCACCGCGTCGAGGATTATGAAGGGACGGGCGTCGGCCTGGCAATCGTGCAGCGCATCGTCGTTCGCCATGGCGGCCGCATTTGGGCGGAATCGGTTCTGGAACAAGGCACGACATTTTATTTCACACTCTCGGGAGACACGCCCAGTGGCTGACACTCCGGTTGACATCCTTCTCGTCGAAGACAGTCCCGACGATGTCGAACTCACGTTGCGTACGCTGAACAAGCATCTTGTCACGGTGCGGATCGAAGTCGTGCGCGACGGCGCCGAGGCGCTCGACTATTTGCTCTGCACCGGCCCACACGCCAACCGTTCGATCGATTTGAAGCCGGGCCTGGTGCTGCTGGATCTCAAGCTCCCCAAGCTCAGCGGCCTGGAGGTGCTCCGGGCGATCAAGTCCGACCCGCGCACGCGGACGATTCCGATCGTCGTGCTCACTTCGTCGAGCGAAGATCGCGATATCGCCGAGGCGTATCAATTCGGTGTAAACAGCTACATCGTCAAGCCGGTCGACTTCCAGCAATTCGACGAAGCAATCCGCCAAGTCGGCCTGTATTGGCTCCTTCTAAACTATCGCCCAGGTAAGTAAGTCGAACGCCCACGCTTGCAACCTCGTTGCGCCGTATTCGACGGGATCTTGCAGGGAGCCGAACAGGCGGGCGCGGCTGTTTTGCCTAGAAATACCGGTTGCCTATTTGTGCAGCAGGGGTCGCCTAACTCGCGGGACGGCAGGGATACTAAACGTGTTCCCGCCCATTCAGGATGATTTGCAACTCATTATGGCATAAAGCCTTTCGTCGCCGTGCGGCCTTCCGCAGCCAATCGCGGCACCGGCTTTGCTGCCTCGGCGTCGACACGTGCGGGTCGGATGAATCCGACCGAACCAATGGCGGTGATCGCAGGTTCGCAATCGTCGTGTTCTACGGCGCTGCCGAGCAGTGCTACAGGTTCGCCATTTCCGCATGTGTTGCTTCTTTCCGAATCGGCCGATCCAAACGAGCGACGATCCAACCCCACGCCGGCAGAAGGCATGGTGACGGACGTGCCGCGGCCAAAGGGGGTCATAATGACGCGATTGCGATCCGTGTGGAGTGTGGTGGCCGTTGCCGCCATGGCGGGTATGTTGGCAGTTGCCGGCCATGCCAAGGCCGACGATACGGTCAAGGTCGGGATCTTGCACTCGCTATCCGGGACGATGGCCATCTCGGAAACGTCGCTCCGCGACGTTGAATTGATGGCGATCGAAGAAATCAATGACGCCGGCGGCGTGCTGGGCAAGAAAGTAGTGCCGGTCGTCGTCGACCCCGCTAGCAACTGGGACTTGTTTGCCGAAAAGGCCAAGGAATTGATCACCGTCGACAAAGTGGTCGCCACGTTCGGTTGCTGGACCTCGGTGAGCCGCAAGTCGGTTCTGCCGGTGTTCGAGGAATACAACCAGCTTTTGTTCTAT